>CAYWMY010000033.1:0-8003 GCA_964459405.1 uncultured Steroidobacteraceae bacterium
TACGTCGAGACTGGCCACGAACGCCTGCAGTTCCGCAGCGCCGACGCGACGGCCACGCGAGAACTCCTTGAGACGGTCGTAGGCGTCGGCGACGCCGTGGCGCCGCAGAACCATCTGGATGGCTTCGGTCAGCACTTCCCAGTTCGCGTCCAGATCCTCGTTCAGCCGTGCGCGATCGGCCTCGAGCTTGTCGAGCCCCTGCAGCAGCGAGCGGTAGGCGATGGCGACGTGGCCCAGCGCTACGCCGAGGTTGCGCAGCACCGTCGAGTCCGTGAGGTCGCGCTGCCAGCGTGACAGCGGCAGCTTCGCCGAGAAATGACGCAGCATCGCGCTGGCGAGGCCCAGGTTGCCCTCGGCATTCTCGAAATCGATGGGATTGACCTTGTGCGGCATTGTCGAGCTGCCGACTTCGCCGGCCACGCTGCGCTGGCGGAAGTACCCGAGCGAGACATAGCCCCAGATGTCGCGGCAGAGGTCCTCCATGACCGCGTTGTGGCGCGCCAGCGCGTCGCAGAACTCGGCGATCCAGTCGTGCGGCTCGATCTGGATGGTGTGGCTGTTGAATGCGAGCCCCAGCGACTCGACGAAGGACTGCGCGAGCGTGGGCCAGTCGATGCCCGGACAGGCCACGAGGTGGGCGTTGTAGTTGCCGACGGCGCCGTTCATCTTGCCCAGTGCCCGTACCGTCGCGAACGCCTCGCGCTGGCGTCGCAGGCGCACGACCACGTTCGCGAGCTCCTTGCCGAGCGTGGTCGGCGACGCCGGCTGGCCGTGCGTGCGCGACAGCATCGCATGGTCTGCGTATTCATGCGTCATGTGCGTGAGCGTCGCGTCGATCTGGTGCATGAGCGGCAGCAGCACATGGGTGCGGGCACCGGTGAGCATCAGCGCATAGCTCAGATTGTTGATGTCCTCGGAAGTGCAGCCGAAGTGCACGAATTCGAGCACGGCCGGCGCGGCACCGGCAGCGGCCAGTTTCTCGCGGATCGCATACTCGACTGCCTTGACGTCGTGATTGGTGCGTGCCTCGATTTCCTTCACCCGGGCCGCAAAGGTCTCGTCGATGCCCGCCGCGAGCTGTGCCAGCACCTCGACCACGGGGGCGGGCAGTGTCGCCAGTTCGGAAAAGCCGCCAGGACCCGCGAGGTGCTGCAGCCAGCGCGCCTCGACCGTCGTGCGCGCGCGGATCAGCGCGGCTTCGCTGAACTGCGCGGCGACGTCGGCGCATTTGTGTGCGTAACGGCCGTCGAGCGGCGACAGGGACTGGAGACGGAGGTCGGACATGATCGGTGTCGGTCTCGGGATCGCAGTGACTTGATGCTAGTATGCGCATGATATCGCATCACTCCCGCGGGCATTTCGACTCTCTTGCCATCCACGCCAGCCGAGATCAGCAGCGACGACCTGAGGGCCGCATTCCGGCGCGGTGCCGCCGCGACGGTGGGCGACCTGCTTCCCGAACCGCGCTTCGGCACGGCGCTGCTCGATGACGAGCGCCTGCGCCCGCTGCTGCCGCCCACCATCACGCCGGCCGCCGTGCTCGTGCCCGTCATCGATCGACGTCCGGGCCTCACGGTGCTGCTGACCGAGCGCGCGGCCGATCTCAAGCACCATCCGGGGCAGGTCTCGTTTCCGGGCGGGCGGCAGGAGGCGCACGATCCCGATCCGATCGCGACGGCACTGCGCGAGACCGAGGAGGAGATCGGCCTGTCGGCCCGACATGTCGAGGTCGTGGGGCGACTCGAGGACTACATCGTGGTCACGGGCTATCGCATTACGCCAGTGGTGGGCCTGGTGCGCCCCGGATTCGACCTGGCGCTGGACCTGCGCGAGGTCGCGGAGACCTTCGAGGTGCCGCTCGGATTCATTCTCGACGTGCACAACGTGCGCTGGACGACGCGGTATTACGCCGACGTGCCGCTCCAGGTCGCGGAGATCCACTTCGAGGGTCACCGCGTCTGGGGCGCCACCGCGGCGATGCTCCTGGCGCTCGCGCGCCATCTGGACCGGAGCCGGCGATGAGCATCGCACGACTGCTCGACATCATGGCGCGGCTGCGTGATCCCGGGCGTGGCTGTCCGTGGGACCTGGAGCAGGACTTCGCCAGCATCGCGCCCTACACGGTCGAGGAGGCCTACGAAGTCGCGGACGCCATTGCGCGCGGCGACTTGGCCGACCTGAAGGATGAACTCGGCGACCTGCTGCTGCAGGTCGTGTTCCATGCACAGATCGCGAGTGATCGCGGGCTGTTCGCCTTCGACGACGTCGTCGAGGCCATCTGCGACAAGATGGTCCGGCGCCATCCGCACGTTTTCGGCTACGAGCAGGTGCGCGACGCGGCCGAGCAGACCCGCCGCTGGGAGGCGATCAAGCGCACCGAGCGGCGATCCGGCGCGGCTGGCGTTGGCATGCTCGATTCCGTGCCCGTGGCGCTGCCCGCGCTGACGCGCGCGCGCAAGCTCGGCCGGCACGCGGCGGAAGCGGGCTTCGACTGGCCGGACAGCGCCGGACCACGCGCCAAGATCGCCGAGGAACTGCAGGAACTCGATGAGGCCTGTGCCGGCGGCGACCGGCGGCGCATGACGGAGGAACTCGGCGACCTGCTGTTCGCGATCGTGAACTTCGCGCGTCACCGCGCACTCGATCCCGAGCAGGCGCTCGCGGATGCCTCGCGGCGCTTTACATCGCGCTTCACTCACGTGGAGCGCCGGCTGCGCGAACAGGGGAGGGACATGCACGACGCGGACGCCGCGACGCTGGATGCCCTGTGGGAGGAGGCCAAGCGCTCCGAACCCGGGCCCGAGCCGGGATTCAGGAGGGGTTCAGAGACAGATGCCTAGAGTCTGTCCCAGGTCCACCGGAACCGTGGTGGGCATGGAGGAAGGCAGTCATGTGGCGCAGATCTCTGGTGTTGGGTACCGCGTTGTCGATGGCCGTGTTCGCGGCCGGGGCGCAGGCCGGGCACGGTGGTCCGGACCGTGATCGTCATCGCGATGTCGACTATGCACGCGTCGTGGACGTGGACCCGATCGTACGCCGCGTCCGGGTCACGACGCCGCGCCGGGAGTGCTGGGACGAGGTCCGTTACGACGACGATTACGGGGATGGCCGTGATCGGCACGCAGGCAGCGGGGTCGGCGGCATGATCGTCGGCGGCATCGTCGGCGGCGCGATCGGCAACACGATCGGGCGTGGCGACGGGCGGCGCATCGCGACCGCGGCCGGTGCGCTGATCGGCTCGGCCATCGGCAACAACGTCGCGCGGCGCCGCAATGCGCGCGACAGTTACTACGGCCGCGACGAGGGCCGCTACGTCGAGCGTTGCGAGATCCGCGATGAGGAGAGCTGGGAGGAACGCGTCGACGGATACGACGTGACTTACGAGTACGCCGGACGCCGCTATCGCACCCGGATGCCCTTTGACCCCGGTGACCGCGTACGCATCGAGGTCGACGTCCGGCCGACGTGAGGCGGGTCGGTCAATGCTCGAGACCGTACCGTCGGCGCGAAGCCGGCGGCGGTTCGCAACTGGCACATCGTCTAGACTATTGGCCATGCAATCAGCCCTCCGACTGATCGTCCCGACGCTGTTGTCGCTGGTGCTGGCCGCTACCGCGGCGGCGGCGTCGCGTCCCGGCGCTGCGGGCGCATGGGCGGATGCCGCGACGCGCAGCCGGGCGCTGGTGGACCGGGGGCTGACGCTCGACGAGGCGGTGGCCAGGGCCGAGAAGCGGCACGGCGCGCGTGCCGTGCGCGCCGACGAGACGAGGGACGACGGCCGCGTCGTGTACCGCATCCGGCTGCTGTCGGCGGACGGTCGCGTCTTCGAGGTCAGGGTCGACGCCCGCACGGGCGCATTTCTGTAGGTCCCTGATGCGCATCCTGGTGGTCGAGGACGACGCGACGCTGCGCAACTCGCTGGCCGAGCAGCTGCGCGGGCGTGGTTTCGCCGTCGATCTCGCTGCCGACGGGCCCGAGGGCGAATATGCCGGTGTCGAGTTTCCGCTCGATGTCGCCATCGTCGATCTGGGCCTGCCGGGCAAGTCCGGCATGGAACTCATCCGTGCCTGGCGCAGGGCGGGCCGCCAGTTCCCGGTGCTGATCCTGACCGCGCGCGATCGCTGGCAGGACAAGGTCGAGGGTCTGCACGCGGGCGCCGACGACTACATGACCAAGCCGTTCCAGTTCGAGGAGCTCGAGGCGCGGGTGCAGGCGCTGCTGCGCCGGTCGGCGGGCTGGTCCTCGCCGGTCCTGCGCTCCGGTCCGGTCGAACTCGAGACCGCGAGCCAGGAGGTCAGGGTCGGCGGTGCGGCCATCGAGCTCACTGCATTCGAGTTCCGCCTGCTGGAATATCTCATGCTGCGCGCGGGCGAGGTCGTGTCCAAGGGCGAGCTCACGGAAAAGCTCTACGAGCAGGACTTCGAGCGCGACAGCAACGTGATCGAGGTGCTGATCGGCCGGCTGCGACGCAAGCTGGACCCGGACGGCCTTCATCAGCCGATCGAGACGCTGCGCGGTCGTGGTTACCGCATGGCGCGGAACTGAATCGTGCGTGCGCCGGCCGATGGTGAAGTCCCGGTGAGCGCCGGCAGGTGTCCTGCCTGCGGGTCCCGGGGACGCGGGTGCTGATCGAACGCCCCGCCTCGCTGCGCTTCCGGCTGCTGGCGACGGTCGGTGTGCTGCTGCTGCTGGGCGTGATCGTTGCCGGAGTGGCGCTCGATGCCCTGTTTGGTGAACTGGCGATGCGCGGCCGCCGGGACGTGCTGGACGCACAGGTCGTGGCGCTGATCTCCTCGGCCGAGCTTCGATCGGATGGTTCGCTGGCCGCGCACGATTTCCGTGAGGCACGCCTCGCCACGCCCGGCTCGGGCCTGTATGCCGAGATCCGCGCGGCCGACGGCAGCGTGAGCTGGCGGTCGCCGTCGTCGATCGGCGCCGCATTCAGTCTCGCTGCGCGGCCCGCCGTGGGTGAACGCCAGTTCGAAATCGTGACGCTCGCCGATGGCAGTCCGGCGCTGGCATTGACGCTTGGCGTGTCCTGGGAGACGGCGCCGGGTACGCCGCGCCGCTTTGCCGTCTCCGCCGTCGAGAGCCTGGTGCCTTACTTCGCCGAGCGCGTGCGCATGCGTGCGGCACTGGCCGCGGGCGCGCTGCTGCTCGCCGGCATGCTGTTCGGCGGCCTGGCGCTGGCGCTCAGGTTCGGCCTGCGGCCGCTGGCCCGCATCGAGCGCGAAATCGCGGAAATCGAAGGCGGCAGCCGCGAGCTGCTGGGCGGCCGGTTTCCGCGGGAACTGGCGGGTGTCGCCAGTAACCTCAACGCGCTGCTCGCCACGGAGCGCCAGCGGCTCGAGCGGTATCGCACCACGCTCGACAATCTCGCGCACAGCCTGAAGACGCCGCTGTCGGCGCTGTCGAGTCTGCTTCAGGGCGCCGCACCCGACCGTCGCGAGCTCGAGGCGCAGGTGACGCGCATGCAGGACATCGTGCAGCACCAGCTGCGCCGCGCGGTGTCCGGTGGTGCGGCACCGACCCTGGCCGGCACCCTGGTCGAGCCGGTCATCCGTGAGCTGGTCGGGGCGCTGGCGAAGGTCTATCGCGACCGGGCGTTGCGGATCGAGGTGGCGATTCCGGCATCGGTGGCGTATCCCATCGACCGCGGCGACCTCATGGAACTCGCCGGCAACCTGCTCGACAACGGCTGCAAGTTCGGACGACGGTTCGTACGCGTGACGGCCGCGGCCGTCGAGGACCCGCGATGGCGGCGCCCGGGTCTCGAACTGGTCGTCGAGGACGACGGCCCCGGGGTGCCCGTCGCGGATCGCGATCGCGTGCTCGAACGCGGCATGCGCGCGGACGAGCGCGTGCCCGGCCAGGGGATCGGGCTCGCGGTGGCGCATGAAATTGTCGCTGCGCTCGGGGGTTCCATGGATCTCGTCGAGTCCACGATCGGCGGGGCACGCGTGATCGTGCGCCTGCCTGGCCGGTGAGATTCCGGGTGCGCAGCGCCCGCTTGGACGATGGTCGCGCCGCGGTCGGCGCTGCGTTCCGTGCGGTGCGGTCCTGTTCGCAGCCCGGATGTCGGCGCGGCTGCCATGTCTGATCGCCCATCGCTCCCGCTGGAGTCGCCGCCCGCCGCGATCGAAATGATGCTTCAGGATGCGAGGGCGCTCGAGCGTCTCGACGAGCGCATCCGCGCGCGGGAGCGGGCCCGGAGACCGGTCGCGCGCGAGCGCGCGCAACGCGAGGAACTGCTGCGCGCGGGGCAGGCGCGTCTCGCCGCACGCCAGGCCGCCGTGCCGCGGGTCGACCACCCCGCGGAACTGCCCATCACTGCGCGCCTGCAGGACATCGCGGCGGCGCTGCGTGCGGGGCCGGTCGTCGTGGTCTGTGGTGATACGGGTTCGGGCAAGACGACGCAGCTGCCAAAGCTGTGTCTGGCACTGGGCCGCGGCATCCGCGGCATGATCGGCCACACCCAGCCTCGACGCATCGCCGCGCGCAGCGTAGCGGCCCGCATCGCGGAGGAACTGGGCACCGAGACTGGAGGCGCGGTCTCGTACAAGGTGCGATTCGCGGAGCGCGAATCCGCCACGAGCCTCGTGCGGCTCATGACGGACGGTATCCTGCTCGCGGAGATCCGCCACGATCCGGACCTGCTGCGCTACGACACGCTGATCATCGACGAGGCCCACGAGCGCAGCCTCAACATCGACCTGCTGCTGGGTTACCTGCGCCGGCTGCTGCCGCGACGCCCGGACCTCAGGATCATCGTCACCTCGGCGACCATCGATCCGCAGCGCTTCGCAGGTTTCTTCGACGATGCGCCGGTCATCGAGGTGGCCGGCCGCTCGTATCCGATCGAGATGTGCTACCGGCCGCTGGCCTCCGACCTGGACGACGACCTCGATCCGGGGCTGCTGCCGGGGGTGGTCGCGGCGCTCGACGAACTCGCGGCGGAGCCGGCCACGGCGCGCCATGACGTGCTGGTGTTCCTGCCGGGCGAACGCGAGATCCGCGAACTCGGCGAGCTGCTGGCGAAGCGCCTGGGCGACTCTGCCGAGATCGTGCCGCTCTATTCGCGCCTGTCGTGGGCCGACCAGCAGCGGGTGTTCCAGCCATCCCGACGGCGACGCATCGTGCTCGCCACCAACGTCGCCGAGACCTCGCTGACGGTGCCCGGCATCCGCGCGGTGGTCGATTCGGGCCTGGCACGCATCGCCCGCTACAGCCCACGCAGCAAGATCCTGCGGCTGCCCGTCGAGTCCGTGTCGCAGGCCAGCGCGCAGCAGCGCGCCGGGCGCTGCGGCCGTGTGGGGCCGGGCGTGTGCATACGCCTGTACACCGAGGAGGACTTTGCGCAGCGCCCCGCATTCACGCCATCGGAGATCCTGCGCACCAACCTCGCCAGCGTGATCCTGCAAATGGCCGCACTCGGGCTCGGTGAGCTCGGGTCGTTTCCGTTCATCGATCCGCCTGATACGAGGCTCATCAACGACGGCTACCGGCTGCTCCAGGAACTGGAGGCTGTCGACGAGGCGCGTCACATCACGCCGCTCGGATCCCGGCTCGCGCGCCTGCCCGTCGATCCGCGGCTGGCGCGCGTGCTCGTCGAGTCGCATCGGTTCGGCGCCCTCAACGAAGCGCTGACGCTGGTGGCGGTGCTGTCGATCCAGGACCCGCGCGAGCGGCCGCTCGCATCACAGGCGGCCGCGGACGCGGCGCACGCGCGCTTCGCCGATGCAGGCTCCGACTTCCTGACGCTCGTGAACCTCTGGAACGCCTGGCAGGAGGTCCGGCGCACGCGTCCGGCGGGTCAGGCACGACGCTGGGCGCGCGACGAGTATCTCTCGGCCGCGCGCATGCGCGAGTGGGAGGAACTGCGCGCGCAGCTCGCGGACCTCACGGCCGAGTTCGGCTGGACACCGAATGAGTCACCCGCCACGGCCGAGACGGTGCACCGATCGCTGCTGCCGGGGCTGCTGGGCGGCGTGGGGCGGCTGGAC
>CAYWMY010000033.1:8013-14525 GCA_964459405.1 uncultured Steroidobacteraceae bacterium
TCTGCAGCGCTTGAGCGTGGGGTCAGAACAGGTGGCGGTGCTGGGGCGGCTGGACGAGCGCGGCGAATACCTGGGCGCGCGCGGGCTGCGGTTTCGCGTCGCACCGGGCACGAAGCTGCGCGAACGGGCGCCGCGCTGGCTCATGGCGGCCACGATCACCGAGACCGGACGCGTGCTCGCGCGCACCGTCGCCGCGATCGAGCCTCAGTGGATCGAGACGGCGGCGCACCATCTCGTGCGGCGCAGCTATGCCGAACCGGAGTGGCTGCCTGAGCGCGGTCATGTGGCCGCACGCGAGACCGTGACGCTCTACGGCCTCACGATCGCGGCCGGCCGGCGCGTGAACTACGGCGCCGTCGAACCCGCGGCCGCACGCGAGATCTTCGTGCGCGAGGCGCTGGTTCATGGCCGGTCGCGCCTGCGTGCGGGTTTCCTGGCGCACAACGCCGGCGTGCGACGCGCGCTCGAAGACGGCGAAGCGAGGCTGCGGCGCCGTGGCGTGCTGTTCGACGAAGAACGTCTGGTGCAGGCTTATCTGGAACGCATTCCGGCGGCAGTGCACGATCTCGCGGGCTTCGAACGCTGGTACCGCAGCGCGGAACACGGTGCACCGGGGCTGCTGCATCTCACAGCCGCGGACCTGCAGCCGGCCGGCGCACGGCCGCCGGATCATGCGCAGTACCCGGACCACTGGTCCGTCGCGGGGCACGATCTGCCGCTCAGGTATCGCTTCGATCCGACGCTGGCGGACGATGGCACGACGCTGGAGCTGCCGGTGGCCCTGCTCGGCGTGGCCGCGCAGGGTGAGCTCGACTGGGGGGTGCCGGGTTGGCGAGGCGAGAAGGTTACGGAGCTGATCCGCGGCCTGCCCAAGGCGCTGCGTCGCGCGCTGGTGCCCGCACCCGACACGGCCGCGCGGGCCCTCGCAGGCATCGGACCCGGCGACGGCGCCTTTCACGAGGTGCTCGCACAGCGGCTCACGACACTCGCGGCGACGCCGGTCACGGCGGGCGAACTGCGCGCCGTGGTGCTGCCGGCGTTCCTGCGGCTCAACATCCGTGTGACCGATACCGACGGGCGCACGATCGGTGAGGGACGCGATCTCGATGCGCTGGCCCGCGAGCTCAGCGCGGCGCGGCGCCAGTCGCTGGCACGCGCCGCCTCGGACTTCACACGATCCGGGATCACGCGCTGGGACTTCGGGCGACTGCCCGCGACCCTGGTCGTGCGGCGCGGCGGGCTGCTGCTCGATCTCTACCCGGCCATCGTGGACAACCATGACGGCGTGGCGCTCGAGCTGCGCGAAACGGCCGCCGCGGCGGCCGTCGCAACACGGGCAGGTGTGCGCCGGCTGGCCGTGCTCGCCCTCGAACGTGAGCTCAGGCCCGTGCGCCGGGCCATCGGCGCGGATACGACCATCAACCTGCTGCACCAGCCACTCGGCCCCCTGCGGCGCAGCGTCGAGGATCTCTGCGATCGCGCCGTGGAGCGCTGCTGCCTCGCGCATGCCGTGATGCTGCCGGGCGACGAGCAGGAGTTCAGCCTTCTGCTCGACGCGGGTCGCGCCGGGATCTTCGCCGCGGGCATGCGGCTGCAGGGCACGCTGCGCGCGACGCTCGAGGCACGCCGCGCTGCGACCGCGGCCATCGATGCGGTGCCACAGGGCCTCGAGCCGGATCTCGTGGCGGATGCGCGCGTGCAGCTCGCGTCGCTGGTGCAGACGGGTTTCGTCGCGGCGACGCCGGATCCCTGGTTCGATCGTCTGCCGCTGTACCTGCGCGCGGTCGCGCGCCGTGTCGAGCGACTGCGGGGTGCGGGGCGTGAGCAGCTGAAGCAGCAGTGGGACTTCCGCCAGTGGCGTACAGAGGCCGTGGCGCTCGTCGCGCGCTGCGGCGGCGACGCGCCCTGTCCGGAGCCCGTCGAGACGCTGCGCTGGCTCGTCGAGGAACTCGGAATCTCGCTCTTTGCTCAGGAGCTGGGAACGCTCGCGCCCGTCTCGACCCGGCGGCTGCTGCGCCAGCGCGACGCGGCGATGGCGGCATTGGTCACGACCGCGGGCGCGCCACGGGACCCGGCGGCCGGTCGCGGGGCCGGTGGCTGAACGGAGCCCGCGGGCGCCGTCGCGCCCCTTGGCGATCCCGGCAGTGTGGCGGCGCTCAATCGAGATCGAACCGGATCCCCTGCGCGAGCGGCAGTGCGCCCGAGTAGTTGATGGTCGTGGTCTGGCGCCGCATGTACGCCTTCCAGGCGTCCGAGCCAGCCTCCCGTCCTCCACCCGTGTCTTTCTCGCCGCCGAAGGCGCCACCAATCTCGGCGCCCGAGGTGCCGATGTTCACGTTGGCGATGCCGCAGTCTGAGCCCGATGCCGACAGGAAGCGTTCAGCGTGCTGCAGCCGGTCCGTGAAGATCGCGGACGACAGCCCGTAGTGCGAGTCGTTCTGCAGGCGGATGGCCTCGTCGAGGTCGCGCACCGGGATCAGGTAGAGGATGGGCGCGAAGGTCTCCTGCTGCACGATGGCGAAATCGTTGCGCGCGCGGACGATGGCAGGCTCGACGAAATGGCCGGGACCGGGCAGCACGCGCCCACCGCTCAGCACGACACCACCCTCGGCCCGCACAGCATCGATGGCCTGCTCGTAGCGCAGCACCGCGCGCGAGTCGACCAGCGGACCCATCAGCGTCCCGGGCTCGTGCGGATTGCCGATGCGGATCTGGCGGTAGGCCGCCACCAGCCGCTGCTCCAGCTCCGCGGCACGCGACTCGTGCACCAGGATGCGGCGCGAAGTCGTGCAGCGCTGGCCCGCCGTGCCCGCGGCACCGAACACGATGGCCGGGACTGCCAGCTCGAGGTTGGCGAACTCGTCGACGATGATGGCGTTGTTGCCGCCGAGTTCGAGCAGGCACTTGCCGAGCCGCGCGGCGACGCGCTGGGCCACGTGTCGTCCGACGGCGGTCGATCCGGTGAAGGACACCAGTGCGACGCGGCGATCGTCGACGAAACGCTCGGCCAGCGCGTTGTCGGCCGTGACGAACAGCTGGAAGATCGACGGGAACCCGTGGCGCGCGAGCGCCTCGCTGCAGATGCGCGTGACGGCGATCGCGCACAGCGGCGTGCGCGGCGACGGCTTCCAGACCGTGACATTGCCGCAGATCGCCGCCAGGAACGCGTTCCAGGCCCAGACGGCGACCGGGAAATTGAATGCCGTCACGACGCCGATGATGCCGAGCGGGTGCCACTGCTCGTACATGCGATGTCCGGGACGCTCCGAATGCATGGTGAGCCCGTAGAGCATTCGCGACTGGCCCACGGCAAAGTCGGCGATGTCGATCATCTCCTGGACCTCGCCGTCGCCCTCGGTCTTGATCTTGCCCATCTCGAGTGTCACGAGGCTGCCGAGCCGGTCCTTGTGCTCGCGCAGCGCCGCGGCCACGCAGCGGACGGCCTCGCCGCGGCGCGGTGCGGGCACCTCACGCCACGCCCGCGCGGTCGCGGCTGCGGTGGCCATCACCTGCTCGCAGGCCGCGGCATCCGCGGTGCGCACGCATCGCAGGCTCCGTGCTGTCGCCGGATCGTGCGAGGCCAGCGGCGGTCCCGCGCAGCGGAGCCAGCCAGAGTCGCCGGCGAAGGCGCCGGAATGGTCCGCGACGAGACCCAGTGAGTCCTGCAGCGCCTCGATGTCCATGGCGGTTCCTCAGAGCTGTCGCTGGCTGCCGGCCCGACCCTCGACCACGAGCCGGGCGGATATGTCCTTGCCGGCGGGATCCGCGTAATGGCGACCGAAGCGGTTGGCCAGCACCGCGGGCAGCCGGAACGACTCCTGCGGCACGAAGCCCGTGAATCGGGCCGGATCCGCGAGCACGAGATCGGCGATCGCACAGATGCCTGCGGCCGTGGTGACCTGGATCGCGGACCACAGCCGGCCCGCGATCACCTGCGGATATACCTTGTTGACGTAGTTCTCCTCGCGCAGTTCCCCCTGCTGCCAGCCGGTCACGGCGACGTAGACGATCACGACGTCCTGCAGCGTCTGCGGCACGGCGTTCTCCAGGATGCGCTTCAGGGTCGCGCGGTCCTCATTCAGCTTCAGGTCGTTCATGAGCAGCCGCATCTGCTCGCAGTGGCCGGGGTAGCGGATGGTCTTGTAGGTCATCTGCTCGCAGCGCTCACCCCAGGTCTCGCCGAGCGAGCCCAGGCCTCCCGAGGTGTTGAACGCCTCGTACAGTGTGCCGTCGATCTCGATTTCCTCGAGGCCCTCGAGCGGATCGACCTCGGCGGGGCGGCCATCGACGATGGCGAGGCAGGGATTGCCGTACTCGTTGATCAGGCCCTCGGTGGACCAGGTCAGCGAATACTTGAGCACGTTGTTGGGGTGCTGCGGCAGCGCACCCACGCGCAGCTTGACGCTGCGCAGGCGATCGAAGTGCGTGATCAGCTCGTTGGCGGCGATGCTGATGAAGCCCGGCGCGAGCCCGCACTGCGGCACGAAGGCGGCACGGGCCCCCTCGGCGATGCGGCGCACGGTGCGGGTCACCGGCACGTCCTCGGTGAGGTCGAAGTAGCTCGCACCGCCGGCATGCGCCGCCTCCGCGACCGTGACGTTGCAGTAATACGGCAGTGACGAGATCACGCCATCCACGGGCCGGGCCTTCAGCCAGCGCAGCAGGGCTCCGCGGTCGCGCGCGTCGAGGTGCACGGCGTCGAGATGCGCGAGGCCGTGAGCCGCGACGATCGATCGGGTCCTGGATTCGTCGATGTCCGCCAGCGTGACGTGGTAGTCGCCCGATTCCGCGAGCAGTCCGGAGATGAGTGCGCCGATCTTGCCCGCGCCCAGTACGAGAACACGTTTCATGTCATGGCTCTGCGCCACTCGCGGCCGGCCGCGAGTGGACTTCGTGGTGCCCGGCAGCGGGGCGGATGGAACCTTGCACAGCACGGCATGATCGCACCACAGTGCTGATTTTGCGTGGCTTTTTTGCAGTGCGGTGCTCTCCTGTGTACCATTCGGACCATGAACGCCATCCCCAGGATCAAGGACTGGACCCCGCAGAGCTGGCAGTCGCGCAAGGCGCTGCAGCAGCCCACCTATCGCGATGCCGCCAGACTCGCTCGCGTGGTCGCCGAACTCTCGCGCCTGCCGCCCGTGGTCGTGTCCTGGGAGGTCGACCAGCTCAAGCAGCAGCTCGCCGAGGCGCAGCAGGGCAGGCGATTCCTGCTGCAGGGGGGGGACTGCGCCGAGAATTTCGAGGACTGCGAGTCCGACAAGATCGTTGCGCGGCTCAAGATCCTGCTGCAGATGAGCCTCGTGCTGCTGCACGGCCTGAAGGTGCCGGTGATCCGCGTCGGCCGCATGGCGGGCCAGTACGCGAAACCGCGCTCGGCCGATACCGAGACGCGCGACGGGGTGACGCTGCCGAGCTACCGCGGCGACATCGTGAACCACAACGGTTTCACGCCTGCTGAACGCGAGCCGGACCCGGAACTGCTGCTGCGCGGCTACGAGCGTGCGGCACTGACGCTGAATTTCGTGCGGGCGCTGATCGATGGCGGTTTCGCCGACCTGCACCATCCCGAGTACTGGGATCTCGGCTTCCTGCAGCACGCCGAAACCAAGGATGCCTACCGCCGCATCGTCGACTCGATTTCGGATTCGCTCGATTTCTTCGAGGCTTTCGCGGGCACGCCGATCCACGCGGCGGGACGGGTGCAGTTCTTCTCGAGCCACGAGGGCCTGCACCTGCTCTACGAGCAGGCGCAGACGCGGTACATCCCGCGCACCGGGCTCTGGTACAACCTGTCGACGCACTATCCGTGGATCGGCATGCGCACGGCGGCCGTCGATGGCGCGCACGTCGAGTATTTCCGCGGCATCGCGAACCCCGTGGCCGTGAAGGTCGGCGCCGCCATGGACGACGACTGGCTGCAGCGGCTGGTCGACGTGCTGAATCCCGACGACGAACCGGGTCGGCTGACGCTGATTCACAGGCTCGGTGCGAAGGACATCGAGACGAAGCTGCCGCGGCTGATCGACGCCGTGCGGCGCACGGGCCGGCGCGTGCTGTGGGTGTGCGATCCCATGCACGGCAATACCGAGACGACCGCGCAGGGTTACAAGACGCGGCGTTTCGAGAACATCCTGTCGGAGGTGCGCTCGGCGTTCAGCCTGCACCGCGCGATGGGCTCGGTGCTGGGCGGCGTGCACATCGAACTGACCGGCGAGGACGTGACCGAATGCACGGGCGGTGCGCGCGGTCTGTCGGATGCCGATCTCGTGCGCGCCTACCGGACGACGGTCGATCCGCGCCTGAACTACGAGCAGTCGCTCGAACTCGCGATGCTGATCGCGGGGCTGCGTCCGCGCGCCTGAGGTCCCGCGCTTTCCAGGGCTGCCTGGCCGCCGCGGTTCAGGTCCCCGCACGCTCGATACGCTGCAGATCGCAGGCGGCGAATGGCATTCACGATTTCCGGATGCGCGGGAGGCGAGACGCGCGGGCTGTTGACGGAAGTCCGGCTT
>CAYWMY010000034.1:0-14384 GCA_964459405.1 uncultured Steroidobacteraceae bacterium
CATGCCGCGTCCTGCCACGCGTAGCTGCCGGCCTGCGGCACGCGCGAGGCGGTCGCGGGGCGCAACTCGGCGTGGCGCGCGTACGGATCCGATTTCAGCGCGAGCGCGCCGCTGTCGCGATTGCGGATCTCGAACTTGTAGAGCTCGCCCGCCGCAAGTCCCGGCACGAACAGTTCGAATACGCCGCTCGAGCCGCGCGCCGAGAGCGGGTACTGGCGGCCGTCCCAGTCGCAGAACGGGCCGACCACGCTGACCCGCGCGGCGTTCGGCGCCCACACCGCAAAGCGGATGCCGGCGATGCCGTCACGCTCGCGCGGCACTGCGCCGAGCAGCTCCCATGCGCTGTCGTGCTCGCCGCGGCCGAAGCGCGCGAGCTCCGCCAGGTCGAGCTCGGGCTCGAAGGCATAGGGGTCGTGGCGCGCATGCCGCCCGTGTGCGCCGTGCCACGTCACGCGATAGCGCGGCGGCAGCAGCGACGCGGCGCCGCGCCACAGGAAGAAGTCCGTGTGGTCCACGCGTGGCACCTCGAGGTGCTCCTCGAGCAGCACGTCGTGCGCGCGCGGCAGGTAGAGCAGCACGGCCGCCTGCGCGCCGGCGCGATGCGGGCCGAGCACGCCGTGCGGATGATGATGACGCCCGTCCGCCACTCGCCCGAGGTCGTGCGCGAGCGTATCGAGCAATGCATCGGGCTTCGGAGTGTGGCGGGTGATCGGGTTGCGCCTGCTGCACAAAGGTGTAAACGTACGTCTACCATATGGCCAAGCAAGCCGCACGCGCATCATCGGGACGCTACGTCAGCCGCCTCACCGGCGGCGCACTGGCGGTCATCATGGCGGGCGGACGCGGCGAGCGCCTCGGCCCGCTGACCGAAAGCCGCTGCAAGCCCGCGGCGCCCTTCGGCGGCAAGTTCCGCATCATCGATTTCGTGCTGTCCAACTGCGTGAACTCCGGCATCCGCCAGATCATGGTGCTCACGCAGTACAAGGCGCAGTCGCTGATCCAGCACGTGCAGCGCGGCTGGAGCTTCCTGCGCGGTGAATTCCACGAATTCGTCGACGTGATTCCGGCGCAGCAGCAGGTGGGGGAGCACTGGTACCGCGGCACCGCCGATTCCGTGTACCAGAATCTCGAATACATCCGCGGCCAGCGGCCGGAACACGTGCTGGTCCTGGCCGGCGATCACATTTACAAGATGGACTACGGCCCGATGATCGCGTTTCACATCGAGCGCGGTTCAGACATCACGATCGGCGCGGTCGAAGTACCGGTCGAGCGGGCTCGCGAGTTCGGCGTGCTGTCCGTCGACAGCCAGAGCCGCGTGACGCGCTTCACCGAGAAGCCGCCACGGCCGGACGGACTGCCCGGGCGGCCGCAGTTCGCCCTGGCGTCCATGGGGATCTACGTTTTCAACACGCGGCTGCTGGATCGCCTGCTCATCGAGGATGCCGCCGACGCCTCGTCGCAGCATGACTTCGGCCGCAACGTGATTCCGGCCTCCATCGGGTCGCGGGCCGTCTACGCCTATCCGTTCCAGGATGTGAAGACCCGTGCGCAGAGCTACTGGCGCGATGTCGGTACGCTGGATGCCTACTACCAGGCCAATCTGGAACTCATCTACGTGCGTCCCGAGTTGAACATCTACGACGAGAGCTGGCCGATCTGGACGTACCAGCTGCAGCGGCCACCCGCCAAGTTCGTGCTCGACGATGGCGAGCGCCGCGGCAGCGCCGTGAACTCGATGGTCTCGGGCGGATGCATCGTCTCCGGGGCGCGCATCGACCAGTCGATGCTGTTCTCCGATGTGCGCGTCGAGGAGCGCAGCCTCGTATCGCGCAGCGTCGTGCTGCCGAACGTCGAGATCGGTCGCGGCTGCGAGATCCGCGGCGCGATCATCGACGAGGGCACGGCGATTCCGGACGGCTTCCGCATCGGTGTCGATCGCGATCTGGACGCCGCGCGTTTCGAGGTCACCGAGGGTGGCGTGGTGCTGGTCACGCCGGACATGATCCGGGATGCCTGGTAGATGACGAGCCGACTCCGGGTCGTGCTCTGCTGGCACATGCACCAGCCGGAGTACCGCGACTGCCTGACCGGTGAGGAACTCCAGCCCTGGGTCGGCCTGCACGCCATCAAGGACTACGTGGACATGGCCGCCCACCTCGAGGCGGTGCCCGCGGCGCGCGCGGTGGTCAATTTCTCGCCGGTACTGCTGGAGCAGATCGAGGCGGCCGCCTCCGGGCTCTCGGCCCACCTCGCGCACGGCGCGCGGCTGGCCAGTCCGCTGCTGCGGCTGCTCGTACCGGGGGGCGTCCCGCGTGACCGCGGCGAGTGGCCGGAACTCGTGCGTGGCTGTCTGCGCGCGCACCGACAGCACCTGATCGAACGCCATGTGCCGTATTGTGAGCTCGCGGACGAGGCGACGCGGCGCCTGCACGGCGGCACCATCGCGACGCTGCGCGAGGGATTCATCGTCGATCTCGCGGTGTGGTATCACCTCGCGTGGCTCGGCGAGACCGTGCGACGCGAGGACGCCCGTGTGGCGGAACTCGAACGACACGCACGGGACTTCACGCCTGCACACTGCCGAACGCTCCTGGAGATCATCTCGGAACTGCTGACGGGCCTGCTGCCGCGTTACCGTCGTCTCGCAGCCGGGGGACGCGTCGAGCTCGCAATGTCGCCGTGGATGCATCCCATCCTGCCGCTGCTGCTCGATTTCCGGGCCGCCCACGAAGCCATGCCGGGCGTGCCACTGCCCGGCACCGATGGCTACCCGGATGGCGAGATGCGGGCGCGCCGGCATCTCTCGGAGGGTCGGGCGATCTTCGGGCGTCTGATGGGCATGGAGCCGCGCGGCTGCTGGCCTTCCGAGGGCGCGGTTTCGACGGGCACCATCGAACTGCTGTCCGATTGCGGCTTCGAATGGGCCGCGAGCGGCGAGGGCGTGCTGCGCGCGAGCCTTGCGCGCAATGGCGAGGCTCCGGTCGTCGAGAATCTCAACCGGCCCTGGCGGGTGGGATCCGGACGGCTGCCGTGTTTCTTCCGCTCCGACCATCTGTCCGACCTGATCGGCTTCAGCTATGCACACTGGCACGGCGACGATGCGGTCAGGGATCTCGTGCACCAGCTCGAACGGCTGGCCGACGAGTTGCAGCATGCGCCGGATGCGGTCGTGTCGATCGTGCTGGACGGGGAGAACGCCTGGGAGCACTACCCGTACAACGGCTATTACTTCCTGCGAGGACTCTACGAGGCACTCGCCTCGCATCCGGGACTCGAACTCGCCACGTATCACGATGTCGCGACCTCGGATCCGATCGGACACGAGCTGCCCGAGCTGGTGGCCGGCAGCTGGGTGCACGGGACGCTCGCGACCTGGATCGGCGAGCGCTCCAAGAACCGCTGCTGGGAGCTGCTGGTCGATGCCCGGCGCGCGTTCGACGGAGCGCGTGCCGCCGGTCGCCTCGACCAGGCGGAACTCGCCCGCGCCGAACGACAGCTGGCGGTCTGTGAAGGTTCGGACTGGGCCTGGTGGTATGGGGACTACAATCCCGCCGACGCGGTGACATCCTTCGACCGCCTGTACCGGCGACACCTCGCCGGGCTCTACGAGCTGCTGGGCGAAATGCCGCCACCCGAGGCGGCCGTTGCGATTGCCGTCGGGGGTGGTGCCGCGGAGCACGGCGGCGTGATGCGCCGCGGCGCGGCGCCGGCTCCGGCACGTCCCGTGGCCGAGATCGCTCTGCCCGCGCGCCTGCCGGTGCTGGATCGACGCCGCAGCGGCGTGCTGCTGCATCCATCGTCGCTGCCCGAGGCGGCATCGAGCGGCGCGCTGGGCGGCAGCGCGCGGCGCTGGCTCGATCTCATGCAGGCATCCGGCTTCGAGGTCTGGCAGGTGCTGCCGCTCGGGCCGGTGGGACCGGACGGCTCACCCTATCTCGCACGCAGCAATCACGCCGGCAACGAGCGGCTGGTCGACATCACGGAACTGGTCGGATCAGGTCTGCTGCATGCGGCGGTACTGGCGGAGGTGACGGATGCCGCGCGTCACACCCATGCGCTGGACATCGCCTACGAAACGCTCTGTTCGCTGCCGGGACATCCCTGGCGCGTCGAACTCGCGATTTTCACCGACCGGCACGCGTCCTGGCTGCAGGACTACGTGCTGTTCGAGGCGCTGGCGCGCGAGCGGCGCGCGCCGTGGTGGTGCTGGCCCATCCCGCTGCGCGACCGCGACCCCGTGGCTCTCGCCGCATCACGGCAGCATCTGGCCTACGAGTGCGGACGTGTCGCGTTCGGCCAGTTCCTGTTCTTCCGCCAGTGGGCGGCGTTGCGCGAGGCCGCTGCAGCCCGTGGGATTGCGGTGTTCGGTGATCTGCCGATCTATGTGGGAGAGGACTCCGTCGAGGTATGGGTTCACCGGGAACTGTTTCAGCTCGACGAATCCGGGCGCCCCGTCGCTGTGGCCGGTGTGCCGCCCGATTACTTCTCCGCGGATGGACAGCGGTGGGGCAACCCGCTGTACCGCTGGCCACGCCACCTGACCGAGGGCTTCGCCTGGTGGCGCGAACGCCTGCGCGCACAGCTCGCGCTCCATGACCTGCTGCGCATCGACCATTTTCGCGGTCTCGAGGCCTGCTGGGAGGTCCCGGCCGCCGCGACGCACGCGCGCGACGGCGCATGGCGCAAGGTGCCGGGTGCGGCGCTGCTCGAGGCGCTGAAGCACGAGGCCGGCGGCCTGCCGCTCGTGGCCGAGGACCTCGGCGTGATCACGCCAGAGGTCGAGCGCCTGCGCGATGCGTTCGAGATGCCGGGCATGCGAGTGCTGCAGTTCGGCTTCGACGGCTCGGCCGCGAACCCGCATCTGCCCCACAACTATGCGCATCGCACCGTCGCCTACAGCGGTACGCACGACAATGACACCACGGCGGGCTGGTACCGCAGTCTCGATGCGGAAACAGCTGCGCGCGTGCAGGATTATCTGCAGGGCGGCAGTGGTGACGGTGATGCCGCGGCCGCACCGTTGTCGCCTGCAGCGATCACCGACAGCATGGTTCGCGCCGTGCTGGGATCCGTAGCCGTGCTGGCCGTGCTGCCGCTGCAGGACCTGTTGCGCCTCGGGCCCGAGGCCCGCATGAACACACCGGGTACCAGCCGCGACAACTGGCAATGGCGCTTCGAGTGGTCCGGCATCCAGGAAGCCGACATCGCGCGCTGGCGCCACTGGAACAACATCTACGGCCGCGGCTGACCCGTGGTGCGAGCCGTGCCCACGCAGCGGGCCGGGATCACGCCAGCAGCTGCGCGTAGGCGGCCTCGTAGAGTGTGCACTGTCGTTCCCACGAGAAATCCTGGCGCATGCCGTTGCGCCTGAGCCGGTTCCACGCAGCCCGATCCCGGTACAGGCCGAGGCCATGGCGGATGCCCCAGCTGACGCCGGTGACGTCGTAGTGCTCGAAGACCACGCCGGTACCGGTACCGGACACAGGGTCGAAGTGCTGCACCGAATCCGCGAGACCGCCCGTGCGACGCACGATCGGCACGCTGCCGTAACGCAGGCTGTACATCTGGTTGAGTCCGCAGGGCTCGTACAGCGACGGCATCAGGAACATGTCACTGCCGGCCTCGATCCAGTGCGCCAGTTCCTCGCTGTAGCCGCGCTGAAAGGCGACCCGATGCGGGTACTGCCGTGCGAGTCCCTGAAAGAACGCTTCGTAGCGCGCCTCACCATTGCCGAGCACGACCAGCGCGACGTCCTGCGCGGCGAGCAACGGGGGCAGCGCGCCGATCAGGAGGTCGATGCCCTTCTGCAGCACGAGCCGCGAGACCATGCCCACGAGCGGCGTGCCGCGCTCGAGGCGCAGACCGAGGCGTCCGGCCAGTGCCTTCTTCATCAGCCGCTTGCCGTGCAGCCTGCGCAGCGTGAAATGATGCGGCAGATGGCGGTCCGTCTCGGGATTCCACTCGTGCACGTCGATGCCGTTCAGGATGCCGATCACGCCGGGGCCTCGGGCGCGGATCACGACATCGAGTCCCATGCCGTGTTCCGGCGTGGCGATCTCCCGTGCGTAGCTCGGGCTGACCGTCGTCACGAGATCCGCATAGCGGATCGCGTGCTTCATCAGGTTGATGTGACCGGCGGCCAGGTCCGGCTGGTCGAGCATATCCGCGGCCGGGCCGAGACCCAGGTCGGCGACATGAATCGCGTCGACGTGCCCCTGATAACCCAGATTGTGGATCGTGAACACCGTGCGCGTTGCGTGGAACAGCCGGTCCCAGGCATAGACCGACTTCAGGTACAGGGGCAGCAGCCCCGTGTGCCAGTCGTGGCAGTGCAGGATGTCGGGCGCGAAGGCCATGCGTTGACAGGCTTCGATCACCGCGCGCGTCAGGACCAGGAAGCGCAGATGCTCGTCGGGTGCGTTCGAGTACAGCGCGGGCCGGTCGTACAGCACCGGGCACTCGACGAGATAGACCTGCAGCCGCGAATGCGGCACCTCGGCGTGACTGACGGAGACCTCGTAACGGTGCGGGCCCAGCGCGATCGGGATCCGCTGCAGGAACTCGACCGGCGACCGCCGCACGATCTGGGCGAGTGCGCCGCGATAAGCCGGCATGAACACACGGACGTCGTGTCCGCGTGCATCGAGCATGCGTGCCAGCGCCCCGACGGCATCGGCGAGACCGCCCGCCTTGGCAAGCGGCGAATATTCAGCAGTGGCGAAACAGATCCGTTGGCTCATGGTGTCGCGGGCCCAGTCCGCGCATTGACGCCACGCGCGGGCCTGCATGGTAGCGGCCGGCGCCCCGCTTTTGTACGCCGCAGTCGGCTTGCTGGGCGCGGTGGGCATCGGTTATCTTGCACGCGGTTAAGGCGGGTGCCGGGATGGATCCGCCTTTTTCGTTTCGCGAGATGGACGGATCATGCCGGTCGTAACGCTCCCCGATGGCAGCCAGCGCCGATTCGACGGTGACGTGAGTGTTGCCGACGTCGCCGCCAGTATCGGCGCCGGTCTCGCGCGGGCAGC
This sequence comes from uncultured Steroidobacteraceae bacterium, assembly GCA_964459405.1. Classification (GTDB taxonomy): domain Bacteria; phylum Pseudomonadota; class Gammaproteobacteria; order Steroidobacterales; family Steroidobacteraceae; genus CAYWMY01. Next base: position 7,029 of record CAYWMY010000034.1, read on the forward strand.
GCTCGCCGGCGAGGTCGACGGCCGCCTGGTCGATACCTCTTACCGCATCGGGTGCGACGCCCGTCTGCGGATCATCACGGCGCGCGATACCGAAGGTCTCGAGATCATCCGCCATTCCACGGCCCATCTGCTGGCCCAGGCCGTCAAACAGCTGTTCCCGGAGGCGCAGATCACGATCGGCCCCGTGATCGAGGACGGCTTCTACTACGACTTCGCGTTCGGGCGGGCCTTCACGCCCGAGGACCTGGCGCGCATCGAGGCACGTATGGGCGAGCTCGCGCGTGCGGACCAGACGGTGCACCGGCGCGTGATGCCGCGCGACGCAGCCGTGGCGCACTTCAAGTCGCTGGGCGAGCACTACAAGGCGGAGATCATCGCCAGCATCCCGGCGGGCGAGGACATCTCGCTGTATGGGCAGGGCGACTGGGAAGACCTGTGCCGCGGGCCACACGTGCCGTCGACGGGCAGGCTCGGCGCATTCAAGCTCATGAAGGTCTCGGGTGCGTACTGGCGCGGCGACGCCCGCAACGAGATGCTGCAGCGGATCTACGGCACGGCGTGGCCCGACGAGAAGCAGCTCAAGGCCTATCTCACTCGACTCGAGGAAGCCGAGAAGCGCGATCACCGGCGCGTCGGGCGGGAGCTCGACCTGTTTCACCAGCAGGACGAGGCCGTCGGCAGCGTATTCTGGCATCCGAAGGGACACACGCTGTGGCGCTGCATCGAGCAGTACATGCGTGATCGTCTGCTGGCGGCGGGTTACCAGGAGGTGCGGACACCCCAGCTGCTCGATCGCGTGCTGTGGGAAAAGACGGGCCACTGGGACAACTACCGCGAGCACATGTTCATCGCGGAGTCCGAGGAACGCATGCTCGCGGTCAAGCCCATGAACTGCCCCGGGCACGTACTGATCTACAAGCAGGGCATCAAGTCGTACCGCGATCTGCCGCTGCGGATCGCGGAATTCGGCTCCTGCCACCGCAACGAGCCGTCGGGCGCACTGCACGGACTCATGCGGGTCCGCGCCTTCACGCAGGACGATGCGCACATCTTCTGCACCGAGGACCAGGTCAACGCCGAGACGGTGGCCTTCTGTACGCTGCTGCGCGAGGTCTACCGCGACTTCGGTTTCGACGACGTGCGCGTGAAGTTCTCGGACCGGCCGGCGAAGCGTGCGGGCAGCGACGCGACCTGGGACAAGGCCGAGGCGGCGCTCAAGTCCGCGGTCGAGGCGGCGGGGCTCGACTACGTGCTGAATCCGGGCGAGGGCGCGTTCTACGGGCCGAAGCTCGAATTCGTGCTGCGCGATGCGATCGGCCGCGACTGGCAGTGCGGTACCCTGCAGGTGGATTTCGTGCTGCCCGAACGCCTGGGCGCGGAGTACGTCGCCGAAGATGGCCAGCGCCCGCGACCGGTCATGCTGCACCGGGCGATTCTGGGGTCGTTCGAGCGTTTCATAGGCATCCTGATCGAGAACTACGCGGGCCGGCTGCCCGTGTGGCTCGCGCCGGTGCAGGCCGTAATCATGAACATCACGGACCGCTCCGCGGATTTCGTGCGGGTTTGTGCAGAAAGCCTTAAGAATCAGGGCGTTCGCGTGGAATGCGACTTGCGCAACGAGAAAGTCGGCTATAAAATCCGCGAGCACACCCTGAAGAGGGTCCCGTACCTGCTTGTTGCGGGCGATCGGGAAGTAGCAGCCAAGACGCTGGCCGTGCGCACGCGATCAGGCAAGGATCTGGGCACGATGCCGCTGGAAGCGGTGTCAAGCCGGCTTGCCGAGGAGATCGCGGGCCGCGGCCGCTCTTTTTCGGAGGACTGACGTATTTCGACCACTAAGCGCGTCCGGCGAAATGAGGAGATCCTTTCGCCTACCGTACGCGTCATCGGCCCCGACGGACAGCAGGTCGGCGTGCTGACCCGCTTCGAAGCGCTGGACATGGCGCGCGCGGCGGACCTGGATCTCGTGGAAGTTTCGCCGACCGCCGAGCCCCCGGTCTGCCGGGTCATGGATTTCGGCAAGTACCTGTTCGAGTTGAACAAGAAGGCGCACTCGGCGAAGCGCAAGCAGAAACAGATCCAGATCAAGGAAGTGAAGTTTCGTCCCGGTACGGAGGAGGGCGATTACCAGGTCAAGCTGCGTAATCTGACCCGCTTCCTGACCGAGGGTGACAAGGCCAAGATTACTTTGCGTTTTCGCGGCCGTGAGATGGTGCATCAGGAGATCGGACGCCGACTCCTCGATCGGCTGGTGAACGACCTCGCCGGATTGGCGGTGGTCGAGCAGAACCCGCTGATGGAAGGCCGGCAGATGGTGATGATGATTGCACCGAAGAAGAAGTGATCGGCAGTGCGGCACTGCTCACACCCCGGGGGGGTTCCGTCCGCGGTGTGAACGGGGCCGGGTCGGCCGGAACGCCTCCAGCCCGCGCGCGGCGCGGTGCGAAGAGGTCACAAAAGGAGTACAGCCATGCCCAAGTTGAAGACCAACCGGGCTGCGGCGAAGCGTTTTCGCAAGACGGCGAAAGGCTTCAAGCGCGGCCAGTCCCACCGTCGCCACATCCTCACCAAGAAGCCCAGCAAGCGGAAGCGGCAACTGCGCACCGGCATGATGGTCCACGAGACGGACGTCAACCGCGTCGTTCAGATGCTGCCGAATCACTGAGGCCCGGACGCTGAGGAGAGACACATGGCACGAGTGAAGCGTGGCGTCATCGCCGGACGTCGCCACAAGAAAGTTCTGAAGAAAGCCAAGGGCTATTATGGTGCCCGCAGCAAGGTCTATCGCGTCGCGAAGCAGGCCGTCATCAAGGCCGGGCAGTACGCGTTCCGTGACCGGCGCGCCAAGAAGCGGGAATTCCGCGCGCTGTGGGTGCAGCGGATCAACGCCGCGGCGCGGGTGCACGGCCTGTCGTACAGCCGCCTGATCGCCGGCCTCAGAAAGGCCAGCATCGAGATCGACCGCAAGGCGCTGGCGGACCTCGCGGTCCACGACGCCGCCGCGTTCGGCGCGGTGGCCGAGAAAGCCAGAGCCGCGCTCGCGGCCTGAATCCAGGCCGCTGCACCTGCAGACCGGTGTCCGTGAGCCGGGCGCGTCCCGGCCGCGGCATGCCTGCTGCAGCCTGACCGGAGCCGGCAGTGCGGAACCTCGAAATCCTGCTGGAGCAGACGCTGGCTGAAGTCGGAGCGGCCGGCGATCTGCCCGCCCTGGATGCCGTGCGCGTGCGTGTGCTCGGCAGGAAGGGTGCGATCACCGAGCAACTCAAGGCACTGGGAGCATTGCCGGCCGATCAGCGTCCCGCGGCGGGAGCGCGCATCAACGAGGCGCGTGACCGCCTGACGGCTGCGATCGATGCGCGCCGCGCCGCACTGGAGCAGGCGGCCGTCCAGGCTGCCCTGGCCAGTGCCGCGATCGACGTGACCTTGCCCGGTCGCGGTCAGCGCCCCGGCGGCCTGCACCCGGTGACGCGTACGCGGCTGCGCATCGAGGCGATCTTTCGCCAGGCCGGTTTCGACGTCGCCGAGGGACCGGAGGTCGAGGACGACTTCCACAACTTCGGCGCGCTGAACATCCCCGCGGATCATCCGGCGCGCGCGATGCACGATACGTTCTATTTTCCCGACGGGCGCCTGCTGCGTACCCATACCTCGCCGGTACAGATCCGGGCCCTGCGGCAGGGCGGTGCACCGATCCGGCTCATCGCGCCGGGCCGGGTCTATCGCTGCGATTCGGACATGACGCACACGCCGATGTTCCACCAGGTCGAGGGACTGGTCGTCGACGAGCAGGTCAGCTTCGCGAACCTCAAGGCGGTGCTGGCGCGATTTTTCGAGCAGTTTTTCGAGCGGCCGCTCGCCATGCGATTCCGTCCTTCGTACTTCCCGTTCACCGAGCCGTCTGCCGAGGCCGACATTCAGTGCGTGTTCTGCTCGGGCAGTGGCTGTCGCGTCTGCAAACAGACGGGCTGGCTGGAGGTTCTGGGCTGCGGCATGGTGCACCCGAACGTGCTGCGCGCCTGCGGCGTGGACTCCGGGCGCTTCCAGGGTTACGCCTTCGGTCTCGGCATCGACCGGCTGACCATGCTGCGCTACGGTGTCAACGACCTGCGGCTGTTCTTCGAAAACGACCTGCGTTTTCTCGCGCAATTCAATCGGGGGTGACCGTGCGGATCAGTGCCCATTGGCTGAACAGCATGGTGGACCCCGGGTGGAACGTCGCAACCCTGGCGCAGCGTCTGACCATGGCCGGTCTCGAGATCGAAGCCGTCGAGCCGGCGGCCGGCAGGTTCACGGGTGTCGTGATCGCCGACGTGCTGGACTGCCAGCGGCATCCGGACGCCGACAAGCTGTCGGTATGCCGGGTCTCCGCGGGCGGCGAGGCACTGCAGGTCGTCTGCGGGGCCGCGAACGTGCGTACCGGCCTCAGGGTCGCGCTGGCCACGGTCGGTGCCCGGCTGCCGGGCGGGCTCGAGATCAAGCGCGCGCGGCTGCGCGGCGTCGAGTCGCACGGCATGTTGTGTTCGGCACGGGAACTGGGCCTTGGCGAGGGCGACGAGGGTATCCTCGAACTGCCCGGCGATGGACGGCCCGGTGATGACCTGTACGCGGCACTCGGCCTGGACGATACCGTGCTCACGGTCAACCTCACCCCGAATCGCGGTGACTGCCTGTCGGTGCTCGGGGTCGCACGCGAGGTCGCGGCGCTGTCCGACACGCCCCTCGCGGTTCCAGACTGCCGCGCCGTGCCCGCCGCCCATGACGAGCGGTATCCGGTCGAGCTTGCGGCGCCGGCCGCCTGCCCGAAGTTTGCGGGTCGCGTGATCCGGGGCATCGATCCCGCGGCGCAGACACCACTGTGGATGCGTGAACGCCTGCGGCGCGCAGGCCTGCGCAGCCTCGGGCCGGTCGTGGACGTCACCAACTACGTGATGCTGGAGCTCGGGCAGCCCATGCACGCCTACGACCTGCGGCAATTGTCGGGTGGCATCGTGGTGCGCCACGCCGCGCCGCGTGAGGCGCTGACATTGCTGGACGGCCGGCGGCTGGAACTCGATCCGGACGTGCTCGTGATCGCCGATGCGGCGGGCCCCGTGGGACTCGCGGGCATCATGGGCGGCGAGAAGAGTGGCATCGCCGCGGATACCTGCGACGTGTTTTTCGAGGTCGCCTGGTTCGCACCCGGCGCGATTGCCGGGCGCGCGCGCCGTTTCGGCCTGCAGACCGACGCCTCCCAGCGCTTCGAGCGCGGTGTGGATCCCACACTCACGGAGCGCGCGCTGGAGCGCGCCACAGCGTTGCTCACGGCGATCGCGGCAGGAAGGCCGGGACCGGCAGTCGTGACGTCGGCAGGCGCTGCGGCGGGGCGTACCGTACCCGCCGTGAGTCTGCGCAAGGACCACGCCGCGCGGCTGCTCGGACTGCCGCTCGATGCGACGGAAGTCACGCAGCTGCTCGGGCGGCTCGGGATGCGGGTGGAGGAGCAGGGCGACAGCTGGTCAGTGACTCCGCCTCCGTATCGGTTCGACATCGAAATCGCGCAGGACCTGGTCGAAGAGGTCGCCCGCCTGCACGGCTACGACGCCATCCCGACCGTGGATGCGGTGTCACCCGAACGTCCGGGTCGCGCCTCCGAGACGAGCGTGGCCCGGGAGCGTGTCGCACTGCGACTGGCGGATCGGGGCTACCAGGAGGTCATCACCTACAGCTTCGTCGATCCGACCCTGCAGCGCACGCTGTTTCCGGAGGCACCGGGTCTGGCACTGGCCAATCCGATCGCATCCGATCTCGCGGAGATGCGGGTCTCGCTCTGGCCAGGTCTCGTTGGCGCGCTGCGCGAGAACCTGCGCCGGCAACAGGACCGCGTGCGGCTTTTCGAGACCGGCGTGCGATTCGACGCCTCCGGCAGCATGACCGGGGAACATCTGACCGTCGCCGGCATCTGCGCCGGGAAAGTCTTTCCAGAACAGTGGGATGAAGCGGATCGTGAAGTGGATTTCTACGATCTCAAGGGGGATGTCGAGGCCCTGCTGTCGTTAGCCGTCGAAGGCGAGTTGCAGTTTCAGGCGGGCGGCCCGGCCTGCCTGCATCCCGGCCGCAGCGCCTGGATCCTGCGCAGCGGGCAGCGCATCGGCGCGCTGGGAGAACTGCACCCCGAATGCCTCGGCAAGCTGAACTTGAAGTCGTCGGCGCTGCTGTTCGAACTGGATTTCGACCGCAGCTTTGTCTCGCAACCGTCTGTGTATCGCGAGATTTCCCGGTATCCCCAGGTCCGTCGTGACCTCGCGGTGGTCGTCGACGAGCAGGTCCCTTTGGCCGCACTGCTGGAAAGTGTTAGTGTCGCCACGGCGGGCCTCCTGCGCGAGATAAGAATTTTCGACGTCTACCGGGGTCCGGGGATAGATTCCGGTAGAAAAAGCATAGCGTTAGGATTGATTTTACAAGAATCTTCTCGCACTCTAACGGATACCGAGGTGGATCAGGCAGTGGCGTGCGTGGCCGCGCGCCTGAAGCAGGATCACAACGCGACGTTGCGGGACTAGACGAATGGCACTGACGAAGGCAGAGATCGCCGAGGCGCTGTTCGATCAGCTCGGGCTCAACAAGCGCGAGGCCCGCGAACTGGTCGAGCTGTTCTTCGAAGAAATTCGCGCGGCGCTGGCGAACGGCGAGCAGGTCAAGCTTTCGGGTTTCGGGAACTTCGACCTCAGGGACAAGAACCAGCGGCCGGGGCGGAACCCCAAGACGGGCGAGGAAATTCCCATCTGTGCGCGTCGTGTCGTCACGTTCCGTCCGGGGCAGAAGCTGAAGGCCAGAGTCGAGGCTTATGCTGGAACCCAGCCAGAATAACGACCTGCCGGCGATTCCCGGGAAGCGCTACTTCACGATCGGCGAGGTCAGCGAACTGTGTGGCGTCAAGCCGCATGTGCTGCGCTACTGGGAGCAGGAATTCCCGCAGCTCAAGCCGGTGAAGCGGCGTGGCAACCGCCGTTATTACCAGCGGCAGGACGTGATCGTGATCCGGCAGATCCGCAGCCTGCTCTACGATCAGGGCTTCACGATCGGTGGTGCGCGCAACAAGCTCGAAGGCGAGGAAGCGCGTGACGATCTGTCGCACAGCCAGCAGATCATCCGCCAGGTGCGGGCCGAGCTGGAGGACATCCTGAGGCTCATGCGCCGGTGAGCGCAGCTCTGCCGCTGGTTTCGGATATCATTCACGGGGTTTCACTGGCGCGGGTCCAACACCCTTCCGCGCGACATGGCGAATACGGTCGGAGCGTGGCGCAGCCTGGTAGCGCACTTGCATGGGGTGCAAGGGGTCGCGAGTTCGAATCTCGCCGCTCCGACCATTACTCAGGA
>CAYWMY010000035.1:0-12069 GCA_964459405.1 uncultured Steroidobacteraceae bacterium
GGCGGTTGCGGAGCTGCTGCAGGCCGTCGCGCTCGTCGATGTCGAGCAGCGTGGCGCCGGCCTGTATGCGCCAGCGAGCGCCGAGACGCAGCTGCAGTTCCGGCTCGATGCCGCGCACCACGATCCGGCCGCGATTGACGTTCGTGAACGTGGCGCCGTCGAAGTCGACCAGGTCCTTGTAGCGCGTCTCGAACAGGCTGACCCGCAGCGCCGAGCCCGTTTCACCGAGCCGCTGCACGAGCGTCGCTTCGACGTTGCGGCTGCGCTCGGGCTTGAGCTGCGGGTTGGCTCCGATCGGGAAGCCCAGCGCGAAGAAGCTCGGCGGCTTGAAGCCCTCGTTGGCATTGAACTTGAGCGTCGTGGTCTCGTTCGGCAGCTCCCAGACGAGCCCGAGGTGCGGCGTGGTTTCCGCGTCGAGCCCCTCGACCTTGTCGTGGCGCAGGCCCAGCTGGGCCGTGAGGCGCCGACTCAGCCGGACGCGACTCTCGACGAAGCCGGAGTTGGTGCTGCGCTCGAGCTCGAATCGCAGCGTCTGCGGGCTGCCGATGCCGAAGAAATCGCCGATACTGGTGAGCTCGCCGTCCTCGCGCTGGTGCTCGAAACCGGCGATCACGCTGGCCACCGTGCCAAACTCGTGTGCGGCCGAAACATACAGGTTGTCGCGCCTGAAATCGGTGTCGCTCGTGAAGGCGGGTACCGGAAAACGCTGGCCGCCATCGATGAAGGCGTTGTCGCCCTGCTCGCCGCGGTCGAAGCGCGAGAGTCCCGCCTGCAGGCGCAGCCGCGAGGCATCGCCGAACGCCAGGCGGAGTCCGTAGATGCGGTCCTTCGCCGCGCGCAGCGTCTTCGCGCGGTTCACCGCGAGCCGCGGGCCGCCACTGTCGTCCGGGAATGCCTCACTGTCACGCTGGATCTGCGTCGCCATCAGCTCGGCCTCGATGCCACCGTCGGCCTGATAGCGAACGGAGCCCGAGAACGTGTCCAGCTCGAGCTTGGCATCCCGGCGGGAACCGCCGTCCTCGCTGTGGCCCGCGCTCAGCCGGGCCTGCAGCCGGTCCTGCCCGAAGGCAAGCGAACCGCCGAGCTTGCGGTAGCGGTCCCCGCCCATGGCGAGATGGCCCGTGCCGGACACGCCGGTGCGCGTGGCCGGGGGCCGCGTGATGATGTGCAGCACGCCGGCCAGCGCCTCGCCGCCGTAGATCGCGGACGCAGGCCCGCGCAGCAGCTCGATGCGCTCGATGCGGCTGACGTCCAGCGAGGACAGGTCGTAGGCACTGCCACGCGTGGTCGTCGGGTCATTCAGCTTCACGCCATCGAGCAATACCAGCAGGTGGCTGTTCTCGGCGCCACGCAGGTACAGCGAAGCGAAACCGCCGGTGGCGCCCGCTGCGTCGACGTGCGCGCCGGTCACGCGCGCGAGCAGGTCCTCGATGCGCTCCGGGTACGTGTCCTGGATGTCCTGCTGCGCGATCACCGTGGAGTTCTGCGCGAGCCCCGCCGGTGTCTGCGGCAGGCGTGTACCGGTGACGACGATGCCCGGATCGGCGGCCTGTGCAGGCGCAATGCCCAGCAGGGTGGCGCAGACGCTCAGGCAACACAGACGTTTCTTCAAGATCGGATTCCTGCCTTGTCGTGGTGGGCCAGCCGCCCGGGTTCCGGCCGTGGGCGCCCCGGCTTCAGCGCTCGAGCCACGGCCCCCAGAGCCGCTGCTTCATCTCTTCCCAGGTCGTGCCATCGTCGCCGGCCGGCTGGTAGCGGCAGCCCGGATGCTCGATTGCCGGCTTCGTCCAGGTGCCGCGTTCCTGCAGGCGCCCGATGTTGGCGCGGTAGATCTCGTCCACCTCGGCATGCGATTTCGGATCGTCCTTCAGCCACAGGTTCTTCGGGTGGATCGGCTTCTCGTACATGCGTCGGAACAGCTCGACCCGGAGATCCTTGAGCCAGTTGTTGTTGAGGCTCATGGCACGGAACTGACGCAACGCCTCGATGTCGATCGTCGCCGCGACGCTGGTATTGCTGGTCGAGGCACTGTAGGACACCACCTGACCGCGGTAATCCACGATGTGCGAGTTGCCCCCGGCAATGTCCACCGGGTGCTTCGACGTGGCTCCCAGGTACACGGGCCCGGTGTTCGGGCAGAGCATGTACACCGAATTGAACTCGGCGTGCGCACGGTTCTGGATCATCCAGGTGCCGCCGCCGGGATAGCCAATGCCGGTCATCGGGCTGGCCTCGCTGGGGCGGTACACGACTTCGGCGCCGTTGAAGGCAAGCGCGCGCACCGCCTCCGGGTACTCGCCGTCGCTGCAGCAGATCGTGCCGATATTGCCGATGTCGGGCGTCTTCAGCACCGGGTAGAACGCCTCGATGCCGTCACCGAACACCTCGACCCAGCGGTCGTAGACGTCGTGCGGCATGCAGGAGCGCTCACGGCACCAGACGTGGTTCTTGGCGGCCTTGTGCACCACCTCGCCCGACGGCGCGATGACGAACAAGGTGTTGAAGTACCGGTCCTTCATGATTTCGGGCCAGCGCGCCTTGCACTGCCCGACGATATACAGATTGTAGAGCTTCGCGAGCCGGCCGAGGTATTCGGTCTCCTCACCCGGAACGTCGATGAACAGTTCGCGCGCCGCCATCACGTGCGGCAGATCGAAGATCTCGTCGGTGAAGCCCGTGAGCGCACCCTCCGTGAGCGCAATGAGCCTGACCGGCATGTTGATGTTGACCATCGAGATGCTGGCGTGGATCGCCTCCTCGATGGTCTCGAGGTTGTGGCGGATCTGCTTACGCTCCGAGATTCCGTAAATCACGGTGGAGAGGCCCAGCGCCATGTACGGCGCCACGGGCGTCGATGCGTTCTCAGACATTGGAGGATCCCTCCCGTACTGCCGGCGCCCGGAATGTCGCGAGCCCGGCACTGCGGTGGACGATGAACAGGAAGACCAGGGTACTCGACAGACAGAGCCCCGCGGACAGCCACAGGATGCCGCCGTAGCCAGCACCCTCGCCGATCAGCGGTGCCGCGGCCGCGGGACCGATCGCGGCGCCGAGTCCCTGTGCCGCGGTCATCATCACGAGGAAACGCCCGCGGGTGTCGAGCTCCGCCACAGCGCCCATCTGGTAGGAGACTCCGGCGACGAACAGCGCCTGGTACAACGCGGTGCTGACGAAGAACGCCGGTGCGCCGAACGAACCCGCGACCGCATACAGCGCGAGCAGCTGTCCGACGAACACGATCAGCAGCGGCCAGTACCGGCCGTAGCGGTTGCTCGCCGCGGCGGCCACAAGCGCGCCACCGATCGCCGCGAGCTGCGCGACCCCGAGCGCCGCACCGATGGCCTCCGCGGACAGGCCGCCGGCCTGGCCGATGCGCTCGACGAAGCCCCAGAAACCGAACACGTTGACGAAGAACAGCACGCTCGCCGCGAGCCCGAGCCAGATCAGCGCTGTGTGCGGTCCGGCCTCAGCCGCGGCAGCGCCACCGGCCTCCCGCAGCCGCCCGGTGACCGGGAGCCAGCGCAGCGTCGGCAGCATCAGCAGCGCCGCAACGGCGAGCATGTGGTAGAGCCCGCTCACGCCGAAGCGCTCGAGCAGTGTGGGCGCAGCCAGGAATGCGACCAGCATCATCACGCCCTGCACGGCCTGCGCGAGGCCGAAAGCGCGGTCCGGCGCGCGGTTGTCGCCGAGCGCCGCGACGGTCACGGCGAACAGGTTGCCGCCCGCGATCCCGGTCAGGAACCGCAGTACGAGCAGTGTCCCGTAGTCGCCGCTGTGCGCACTCACCGCGTTCAGCCCCGCGTAGGCGAGCAGACCGGCCAGCACGGCGCGCACCCAGGAGATGCGGCGGATCCAGAACGTGGCGCCGATCGAGGCGGCCACGAGCCCGAGCCCTTCGAGCGCCGCGATGTTCGCGGCCTGCTGTTCCGTGTAGCCATGGCCGTCGATGAGCCCGCCCACGATCATCGGCATCAGGATGGTCGCCGCCGGCCCCACGGGATAGACGATGCAGATGAGCAGCGTCGCGGCGAGCCCGTCGTCGAAACGGTGATCCGTGCGCATGGGCTACTGCGCCGTCAGTCCGCCGTCGACCACGAACTCCGCGCCGGTCACGAAGCGCGCGGCGTCAGAGGCCAGGAACAGCACCATCGCGCCGATGTCCCGCGGCTGACCGATTTCGGCGAGCACCTGCATGTCCATGTAGAACTTCATGGCCTCATCGAGGTTCGCGACCATCCCCTTCGCGCGCATGTCCTCGAGCTCCTGGCGGAACATCGGTGTGTCCGTGTTGCCGGGGTGAACCGTGTTCACGCGGATGCCCCAGTTCGCGCGTCCGCACTCGATCGCCACGGCCTTGCTGAACAGGCGCACCGCGCCTTTCGTCGAGCAGTAGGCGGACAGGCCCTCGGAGCCGATCATGCCGCCCACCGAGGAGAGATTGATGATCGAGCCGCCACGCCCGCTGCGTCCACCGGGGCGCATGACCCCGACGGCCGTCCTCGTGCCCAGGAACACGCTCTCGAGATTCACCGCATGCAGCCGGCGCCAGTCCTCGAGCGTCGTCTCCAGCAGGTTGCGCACGATGGCGATGCCGGCGTTGTTGACCAGCACATCGAGGCCGCCGTGGCGTTCCACGACAGCATCGACGCTCCGCCGCCAGTCGTCCTCACGCGTGACATCCAGCGACAGGAACTCGCCCCGGCCGCCCTGCGCCACAATGGTCTCGGCCACCGCGCGGCCCGCCGCCTCGTCGATGTCCGCGACGACCACCACGGCACCCTGCTCGGCCAGCACCGCCGCGCAGGCCGCACCGATGCCCTTCGCCGCACCCGTCACCAGCGCCACCTTGCCGCGGACGTGGATCAAGGGCTCCATCGCGCTTCAGCTCCCGCCATGTCCCGAAGGTCGCCTGAGGCCGGCCTTGCGCCTCGCAAGGCGACGACCGACTCCATCGAGGTGATTCAACCCTTGCCCGCCGCGCCCTGGTTCAGCAGGAAGATCACGCTGGCCGCCTTGCCGCCGCGGCCCTGCATCGCCTTGTGCGCCGTGATCCAGTCGGGCGGCACCAGCTCGGGGAAGTTGCCGAGCCCGAGCACGATGTCGGTGCGGCCGTCGCCGTTCACGTCCGCGGCCTCGATCGAGCACCAGACGCCGAAGAATTCCTTCGCGATCGACCGGGGCTCGAACTTCATGCCACCCTTGTTTTCCAGGTACACGAAGGTCTCGGGCTCGTCATAGCTCCACTGCGGGAACAGCGAGATCGCGGCGATGTCCTGGTCGCCGTCACCGTCGAAGTCGTGCACGACCGAGCGGATCGCGCCGTGCAGGCGGTAGTAGAAGGCCTTCGTGAACTTCAGGTTACCGTCGTTGCGGAACACCCGGATGCCGTGCTGCGGGCGCGGCGCAGGCACCACTTTGCCGACATGGTTGCCCGCCACGTTGTCGCCGTTCAGCACCACGATGTCGGAGTCCCCGTCTCCGTCGAAATCGGCCACCTGCACGCTGTTGCCACCCCAGGACGGCGTATTGCGGTCGATCAGATGACGCGTGAAGGTCTCGTCGCCGTTGTTGATGAGCAGGATCAGTTCCTGCCGCCCCTGCGCGATCAGCGCCACGATGTCCGGCCGGCCGTCCTGATTGAAGTCGGCGATGGCGTTCGCGATCAAGCCGGAATCCTCGGCCAGGATCTTCTCGCGCAGCGCACCGGCCAGTACGCCCGGAGGAATCTCCGCCGGCGCGGTCTTCCACAGCCTGGCGTACTCGGGAGTCTGGTAGTAGACCGCGAGCAGGCTCTGCGCCATGCCCATGAAGCCATCGCCGAACGCCGTCGCGACCATGTCCGTCAGGCCATCGCCGTTCATGTCGGCACCGCGCTGCATCACGAAGCGCTGCTTGCCGTTCACCAGCATGCGCGCCTTCGGTTTGCCACCGTCGAACTCCCAGTCGATGATCTGCGCGATGCCGACCTCAGTCATCGGGAAGCGACCGTGGGTCACGAGCCGCATGCCCGTGGGGGTCGCCGCCATCTCGATGGGATCGCTGTTGACCGGCACGCGGTGCAGGCGCCGGCCCGACTTCAGGTCCAGCACCACGAAGTCGTCCCACTTCTCGAAGCCCGTGCGACGCTCACCACCGCCCACCCAGTCGTCGATGACCGCGCGCCCCACGTAGAGCCGTCCGCGCACCGGATCGACCAGCGTCGACATCACCAGCGCGTCCGGTTCCAGATCCAGCTTCGGGAACACCGGCTTGAACAGCGGCGACAGCGGCGGCTTCGGCCCCTGCTGTTCCATCTCCTTCCAGGTCCGCGCATTGCTGACGTAGTATTCGCGCATCGCACGGAACTCATCGGCACTCATTTCGGGCTGCGGCGGAATGTGCGCCCGGAACGGATAGAGATCGCGGAAATAGCCGTTCTGGTCGTACAGGAAGTAGCGCTTCGTGTAGTCCTTCGTCGGTTCCAGTTCCGGCGGGAACTCTTCGGTCCGCATGTCCGGGAATTCGTCGCCCTTCATGCCGACGTAGTTGCCCATGTAATGCAGCGCGAAGGACCAGTACTCCTTCGACAGGTCGGTCGGCTCCGGTTCGAGGTGACAGCGCACACAGTGGCGCTGCGCGAGTGCCTTGCCATCGGCAACCGCTGTCGCCGTGGCTCCGGGCGCGCTGTCGGCCGCAGTGCTGCCCGGCACCTCACCGGAACCGCCGCAGCCAGCGAGCCATGCAGCCGCGAAGCCGAGCGCGAGCAACACGACACGCCGGCATCCATGCGGGCGCGCACCCCCGCCCGCCCCCGCGCGGACACCCTGCGAGCGTGATTCAGCGACCTCGTAAGACATGCTGCTCCCCCCGTGCGAGCGACCGTGGCGCCGCGAGCGGCCCGATCCCTTTTGGGGCATCCGCCCTAGTTTTTTTATAGGGCGATCACCCTATAATGTCAAGCGTCGCAGTCGCGCTTGCCGCGCTGCAGGAGGAAGCCGAATGAGCCGCACCAGGCCGGTCAGCCGTTCCCGTGCTGCCGGAACCCGTGAAAGCGCAGGCACCCCGCGCCGGCGCGGCTATCAGGTGGGCCACGACACCCGGCGGACGATCGTCACCGTCGCGGGCAGGGTTCTGGTGGAGTCCGGCTACGCGGGCCTCACGCTCAAGCGTGTGGCGGATGCGGCCGGAGTGTCCGTCGGCAACCTGAATTACCACTTCCGTACCAAGGAGAGCCTGCTCGAGGCCTTGATCGAACACGTGTTGACGGACCTGTCGGCGCGGTTCGACGAGCTCATCCAGCGAGGGACCGCCGACGGCAGCGGCGCGCTCGGAGCCCTGCTGCAGTGGGCCATGGACGACTCGTGTTCACGCCATTACACGCGCCTCACGCGTGAACTCTGGGCCCTGGCATCGCACAACCGCTCGATCGCGGCGGCGATGGACCGGTACTACGACAGGTCCATCGCGGCGGCGGCGTCACGCCTGGCCGGGTCTGATGACGCCCGCCGACTCGAGGATCTCACGGCGCTCGTGTCACTGATCTGCAGCATCGCCGAGGGTGCCAGCGTGGTGTTCGGCCGGCGCGGCCGGCGCCACCCGCAGTACGAGGCTGCGAAGCGACTCGCGCGTGCAGCCATCGAGAATGCGGGATCCAGCCTGATCGATAGGGCAACCTGACTCGCCAGGCACCATCGGCAAACCGCTGCGTACTGGCGCGTCGGCGCCCGCCCCGGCCCCTTGCGCCGAGCGCCGTCCCACATCGGCGCCCGGTGAGCGAAGTCGAAGCATGACCGTCACCGGCGCGCCGGTCCAGTCTCAGCGCTGATCCCGGGCCAACCCCGGCGGCAGCGCCACCTTCGCGCTTGCTGCGCCATTGCATCGCCTCCCGGCAGGTCGCGCTGGGTCGGCGGGCCACGTCACGCCCGGCAGCAGCCTGGAATTCATGTCCGTAAATGGACGCTCATTGTCCATTTATGGACGACAAGGTCACCGACACTTCGAGAGCCAAGGCAGCCGTGCTCGTAGCGCTGGCGGTCGTGTTCGAACCCGTGGTCCGGCTGATGCTGAGAAGCGGCATCACCTGGAAGGAGTTCTCGGAGCTGTCGAAGGCGAAGTTCGTGGAGGTCGCGGGCGCCGAATTCGGCATACGCGGCCGGCCGACGAACGCGTCGCGGGTCACGCGCACCGCAAGCGCACGAGGCCGGCTGACCGTTGTCGAAGCTGCGCGGGTCCGCCGCCGCGCAACGCGCCCCCATATGCCGCGAGTTCCGCGGGAAAAGCATCGACCGCTGCCACGCCGTCGGCGCGAGACTGGCCCTTCAGCCGCAGCTTCGAGGACCGGCCCTTGAACCATCTCTATTCGTTGTACGATGCGCTCATCAGCATCGAGGTCCCCGGCGAGCGAGCGCGAGCCGTCGTCGATGCGATGGAGCGCGAGATGGCATCGACGCTGGCCACGAAGCAGGACCTGGACTCGCAGACCACCCTTCTGCGCCACGACATGGAGGCAGGCTTCGCGCTGCTGCGCCGTGACATGGAGGCAGGCTTCGCACTGCTGCGCCATGAGACGGACTCGGGTTCGACCCGCCTGCGGCAGAACATGGACTCGGGAACGACGCGCCTGCGGCAGGACATGGACTCCGGATCCGCCAGGCTGCGACAGGACATGGAATCAGGCTTCACGCTGATGCGGCAGGAGATGGCGGCACAGCGCGAGAGCTTCGGCAAGGACCTGAAGCTGCAGGCCCGGCAGCAGATCATCGCCACGGGCGTCACGGTTTACTCCGGCCTCGGCCTGCTGCTCGCGGCGCTGAAGCTGCTGCCCTGACCCCAGAGCCCCGACTCCCGGCGCCCGGCAGGGCGACGCGCGCCCGACGCCAGCACCCGACCCGCGCAGCGCCCGTCCAGTCACGCAGGTTCGCCAGCGTGATGTTCCGTGGATATCTGCGGAACACGACACTAGGATGCGGGGCATCCATCGATCGACCTCCGGATCCCGCCATGACCGTGACCTACGCGCTGCTGCAGACCGGCACCGCCGTCTTCGCCGTCACGGGCGTGCTGGCCGCCGCGCGCCAGAATATGGATGTGCTCGGTCTCATCGTGATCGGCGTGGTGACCGCGGTCGGTGGCGGCACGATCCGTGACCTGCTGCTCGACGTGCCGGTCTTCTGGCTCGCCGACCCGAACTACCTGGGCGTCTCCTCGCTCGCGGCGCTGGGCACGTTCTTTCTCGAGCGGCGGTTCCGGGCCACCGAGCGCGCACTGCTGTATCTGGACGGGATTGCGACCGCGCTGTTCGCGGTGGTGGCGACCGACAAGGCGCTCGCCCTCGGTCACGGCACCGGTGTCGCGCTCGTGATGGGGGTCATCACCGGCATCGGCGGCGGTCTGCTGCGCGACGTGATCACCGGCCATGCGACCATCCTGCTGCGGCGCGAGCTGTACATGACGCCGATCCTGGTAGGCGGCCTGCTGTACATGCAGCTGCGCGAGGCCGCGTTCCTGGACCCGGGCCGGACGATGGTGGTTGCGGTGGTGCTGATCGCGGCCGTGCGCATGGGCGCGATCCGCTTCGACTGGGAGTTCCCGGGCTGGCTGACGTACCGCAGGATGCCGTGACCGGCGCAGCGACGGGGATCACGTCGGGTATCGGTGTGGCGGCGGGATGCGAAACGTGGATCCATTACCGGCGCGTCGGGTCCCGTGACGACACGGCGACTCCCTGTTCCCGGTACCGGGCCAGCCGGATGCTGGAGACCCATCGGGCCGGCCACGGCGCCCCTGCGTCGAATCAGGTCCTGGGCCCGGCCTGTGGCGCGTAATGCACCGCGATGCGGTAGTGCGTGCGCAGGCCACAGGCCTGCCGCGACATCGCGGCACCCGGCCGTGAGCCGGGACACTGCAGCGTTCCCTCGCTGCGTTCCGATGCGCTCGCCATCAGCGACAGGGCCACGGCATTGAGGTCGAACCCGCCATCGCAATCGCCATGGGGACAGTCGAAGCGGAAGTAGGCCGGCGCGGCCGGATACATCAGATGCGACTGGCGGGCCGGGTCACGGCCCGCCAGTGCCTCGAAGATCAACTCGATGCGGATGTTCTCGACCCGCGGAAACGCGCTTGCCAGCGACCGCGCCGACGCACGCTTGCGGCGTGACTGCTCACGCTGCTGCTCGCGCATCGACCTGTTGCCGGGAACTGCGAGACGCATGCCTGCCTTGCCGCGTTGATGCCGGAAATCAGCGCCCAATCCGGAGCAGCCGTCGCTTCAGCAACGCGACCTGGACTCGCAGATCCCTGACCTCCGACCGCGCATCGATCCAGCCCCTGGCCAGATACAGCGCGACGAGCATCAGCGTCACGATGATCGTGGTCGTCATGTGTGAGCCCGGCCAGGATCGAAGGCACGTCGCACGGAATCAGTAACGGCGCGCGCCGCCGCGGAATCCACCGCCGGAACGCTCCTTCGCCTGGGCCTCGTTCACCTTGAGCGCGCGCCCTTCGAAGTCGATGCCGTTCAGTGCCTGCATGGCGCGTGCGGCGTCCGCATTCGCCATTTCGACGAAACCGAAACCACGGGGGCGCCCGGTGTCGCGGTCATTGATCAGGGCCAGCGTTTCGACGGTGCCGTGCGGCGTGAACAACGCCCGCACAGAGTCCTCGGTCGCGGTAAATGGCAGATTGCCAACGAATATCTTGGTCACCAGTTTCACTCTCACGATTCAGGAAAGAGGCAGATCAGCGGCATGGCGCCGCCGGCAGAAGCGTGAAAACCTCAGAGATGCCGGCGCGTGGCCTAAGGTGCTGCGCAAGAGCGGCCGAAGCGGGCCAGGTAAGACAAGCCGGAAGTTCACAAGCCAGAGGCAGGGTACCCCAGAATGGCGTGCACCGCTTGCCTTTGTGGCCTGCCTGCACGATCACCGGACCACGCGAGCCCCGCGCCGGCGCCCGCGGCGGCGCAATTCCGTCGTCCCGCCGTCATTCAGGCGATGTCCGTGGACGCTCCGTACGCCGCTCTACGCGCCGGCTCGATGAGCCCCTCGGCGGCCCACGCGGCTGCACCCAGCAGGCCGGCATCGGGCCGCAGGATCGCCAGCGTCGGCACCCGCGCCATCTCGGTGGATCGGCGACCCTTGTCCTCGAAGCGCCGGCGGAAACCGCCGCGCTGCAACCAGGGCAACAGTGGCCCGACGAGCCCGCCCGCGAGATAGACCCCATCCCAGGTGCCGCCGATCAGCGCCAGATCCCCGGCCACGCCGCCCAGCAGCCCGCACAGCATTTCGACGGCGCGCCCCGCAAGAGAGGTGGAATCGTCGTGCGCTGCCGCCACGATCGCCTCGGGGCTCGGAAGCGGCGCGGCCGCCGCCGCAACCTCCGCCAGTGCGCCGTAGAGATTCACGAGGCCCGGACCACAGATCAGGCGCTCGTTCGACACGTGCCCGAAGCGACCGCGCAGCACGCGCAGCACCGCGACTTCCTCCTCGTTCGCGGGTGCGAAGGAGGTGTGGCCGCCCTCGGTTTCGATCACGATCGTGCGTCCGTCACGCACCAGCAGCAGACCTGCGCCGAGGCCCGTGCCCGGGCCGATCACGCCAAGCACGCGGTCGCGCCCGTCGCGCAGACCGGGCACGGCCAGCGGACCCAGAGGGCACAACTCGCCGGCTTCCAGTTGCGGCACGGCCGCGCTCATCGCCGCGAAGTCGTTGACGAGCCGCACGGAGTCGAATCCGAATCTCGCGCGCAGGGCCGCCGCGTCGATCCGCCACGGGCTGTTCGTGAACTGCGCAATGCCGCCCGGCACCGGCGCTGCGACGGCGAACACCGCGCGGGTGGGCCGGGTGCCCGCCTCGCGCAGATACTGCGCGACGGCCTCGTCGAAGGTCGCGAACTGCGCCACCGCGAACCGCGTGGCGGCGACGGGGTGCGGTGGGCCCGCTGGCCGGACCTCGGCCAGTGCGAAGCGGGCGTTCGTGCCACCCACGTCCGCGATCAGCGCCCGTTCCCGCTGCTGATCCGCGCCGTCGTCCGCCTGCATCCCGGGGTCCTTCGCGCCGCTGTCTGGAGTTCGACTATACGTCGATGCGCGCCAGC
>CAYWMY010000035.1:12169-14374 GCA_964459405.1 uncultured Steroidobacteraceae bacterium
GCCTGCGGCCGCGCGCCCGTGATCCCTGCCGAGCCGCGGCACATCGGGACCGGGGGCCGTGCCGGCTTTCCGCCCCGTGTGGCCCTCGCCCGCATTCGTGGCGGCATGCCACCACTGGCACCGGGTTCAGCGCCGCAGCCGCCACGTCGGCCTTCCTGCGGCATCGACGAGCCCCTCCGCCCGCAGCCACTGCCACGCGTCGCCCGCGTCGTGCTCGAACCACGCCGCCGCACTGCCGAGACGGAACGTGTAACCCCAGCGATCCATGTCCGCCATCATGGCCTCGCGGCCGCAACCCGGCAGTTCCCCGGCCAGCAGGATCTGCAGGCAGCAGACGGCATTCTCTTCAGCGAAGTCGCCGCCCGCGTCCGTGTGCAGGCTGGCGCGACGCGGCGCCGTCATGCAGATCGCGTGGGCCGATTCGTGCAGCACGGAGTGCAGCGGCGTGTCGCAGCGCGCATGCACGCGGCTGCCGACGAGACCCGCCTCGGACTCGCCCCAGTAGGAGCCCGGAATCGCGGCGCCGCCCGGATGCCACTCGATCCCGAGCCGGTAACGAGCGAGCAAGCGTTCGAGCGCGGCGCGCAGGGGCGCCGAATCGAGGCGCTGCACCCGCGCCGCACCGCTCAAGAGCGCGGCGGCGCGCCGCCGGTGTCGGCCGGCGCCGGCGGCGTGGTCACGACCGGCTCTTCCGGTACCTGCGGCGCATTCCGCGCCGCGGCCGCAAGGCGATAGACCACGAGGCTCGCGAGTTCCCCGGCCAGTGTGCGCCGGATATCGCGGTCCTCGGCATCCTTGACCAGTACCTCGGCCTCGCTGAACGCGTAGTTGCGTGTGAGCGTCATGGGTTCGGCCGCGAGGATCTCGCGACCACCGGCCGAGGCCGTGACGATGACGCTGTAGACGACCTCGTATTCACGCGGCGTGTTGCGCGCCGAGACTGACAGCACGCGCACGCCGACCTCGTCGCGCGTCACACGCACCGTGACGCGTGCGGCGGAAGGATCGGTCACGAGCACGGCACCGCCGCCCGCGAGCTGCTCGCGCAGCGCCTCGTTGAACTCGGTGTAGCGATCCGGAACCTCGAGCCAGGTCGCCTGGAACACGTCCGGCAGCCCCGCCGCACCGCGCAGATGGAAGCCGCAGCCCGCGAGCGGCAGCACGATGAGCACCAGCAGCAGCGAACGTATGTGCATGTCACACCACGACATTGACGAGCTTGCCCGGCACATAGATGAACTTGCGCACCGGCTGGTCGGCGACGAAGCGCCGCACGGCCTCGTCGGCGAGCGCCGCTGCACGCGCAGTGGCCTCGTCGGCGCCGGCCGGCACCGCGACCCTGCCACGCAGCCTGCCGTTGACCTGCACGACGATCTCGACGGTGTCCTGCGCGAGTGCGACCGCATCGGGCCTCGGCCAGGGTTCGTCGATCAGCGCGCGCGCATGACCGAGCTCGTGCCACAGCGCGTGCGTCGCATGCGGCACGATCGGCGAGAGCATCAGCACGGCGAGTTCGAGCACCTCCTGCGCGACGGCGCGGCCGGCAGGCGTGGTGTCGTCGGTCTTCGCCAGCGCGTTCAGCAGCTCCATGACCGCCGCGATCGCCGTGTTGAAGGTGCGCCGCCGGCCGATGTCGTCGGTGACCTTGGCGAGCGTCTGGTGCGCGAGGCGCCGAAGGTCCTTCTGTGCCCGCGTGAGCTCTGCAGGATCGAGCGCGGGTGCAGGGCCCGCACTCACATGCTGGTGCACCGCGCGCCAGAGCCGCTTCATGAAGCGGAACGCACCCTCGACGCCCTCGTCGGACCATTCCAGGGTCTGCTCGGGGGGTGCTGCAAACATCATGAACAGGCGCGCGGTGTCGGCGCCGTAGCGGTCAACCAGCGCCTGGGGATCCACACCGTTCTGCTTCGACTTCGACATCGTACCGATGCCGCCGAACTCGACAGGTCTGCCGTCGGCCTTCGCCACCTGCCCGATGCGCGCGCCCTTGCCGTCCAGCTGCACCTCGACGTCCGCTGGATTGAAGTAGACGACGCGGCCCGCGGCGGGTTTGCGGAAGTAGATCTCGTTCAACACCATGCCCTGCGTCAGCAGGTTCGCGAACGGCTCGTCGACCTTCACGAGCCCTAAGTCGCGCATGGCCTTGGTCCAGAAGCGCGAGTACAGCAGGTGCAGGATCGCGTGCTCGATGCCGCCGATGTACTG
>CAYWMY010000036.1:0-14282 GCA_964459405.1 uncultured Steroidobacteraceae bacterium
CGACTCTCCGGGCAGTGCCGTGCACGCGCACATGATCTCGCGTAACCCGTGGTCGCTGCGCAGGCGCAGCTGCTCGCGCCACTCAGGCTCGCCCGCCTGCAGATGCCGCTGGAAAGCCTCGAACAGCTGGCTCGTCATCGTGTGCCCCTGGGCCACCGCTGCGAGCGCCTGGCCGACGGCGGCCTCGAGGTCGTGGCCCCGGATCGCGCCGGCCGCGGGATTGGCGACCCGGATGCGCTGGTCCGGCTCCAGCGAGATGACACCCGTCGACAGCCGCGCCAGGATCACGGCGAGACCGGCACGCTCGGTCTCCGCCGCCTGCTGGCTCCTGCGCGCCTCCTCGCGCGCCCGGCCGAGGCGCTTCGTCATGTCGTTGAAGGACGTGATCAGGTAGCCCATCTCGTCGCGCGAGGGCAGCTCGAGCCGCGTGCTGAGGTCGCCCTTGGCCACCGCGCGTGTGCCCGCGATGAGGTCCTCGATGGGCTTCACGAGCCGCCCCGAGAAGAAGAACGCACCGTAGATGGCGGCGAGCAGAGCGATCAGCAGCACCAGTGTCAGTGTCAGCGTGAAGCTGTACTTCAGCGGATCCCGCAGGTAGGACAGGCGCCCGTACTGCTGGTAGGCCGCCTGCACGGTATCGGCGAGGGCGGCGAGCCGCTCGGGAACCGGAAACACGGCGACGAGGACCCGCGGCTCGTCCGGGAGGGATTTCCCGCCGACGGGAACCGCGGTCCGGATCAGGTAGCCCCCGCCGGCTTCCGGCTCGAGGCCGACATAGGGCTGGCCCTGGCGCGCCTGGACGAGGATGCCCTCATCCGGCGCCTGCGGCAGCCTCGCCTCGGGTTCCGCCGAACTCGCCGCATCGAGTCGGCCACCACGGCCGACGAGGATGAGTTCGCGGGCGCCCGCGAGCCGCCGGTGCGCATCGAGCTTGACGTACAGGCCCACCGATGTCTCGTCGCTGATGTCCTCGGCAATGCGCCCGGACCGCTCGACGTACTCACGCATGCGCAGATCCAGCGCCGCGCGTGAGAGCACCAGCGCATCGGACAGTCCCTGCCGCACTTCGACGTGGAACCAGCTGTCGATGCTGCGGTTCAGGAACTGGATCGAGAACGCGTAGACGATCAGCAGCGGCACGACCGCCAGCGCACTCGACATGATCACGGTGCGCGCCCGCATGCGCGACCCGGGCGCATGGTGTCGCCACGCCCTCAGCAGGTCGTTGAACTTGCCGACGATCAGGCCGATCAGCACGATCGCGCCGACGGCGTTGATCAGCAGGATCCAGGGATGCAGGCGCCCGAACTGCTCGGAATTCTGGGCGGTCAGCGCCAGCATGGCGAGTGCGACGGCCCACAGCGCGATGCCGCTGAACAGCAGCAGCGGTCCATACCAGCGGCTCAGGGGTACACGGTCCATGCGTACCACTCCGTCGAGCGGGACCAGTCGCGCCAGAACATGAGTGCCTTGAGCGTATCCGGCAGGCCACCGATGTCGGTGGTCGCCCGCAGGTTGACGTCGTAGCGCCGGCCTTTCCGCAGCAGGCTCTCATCCACCACCGGCAGACCGCGCACGTCCGCGAGCCCTTCGAGCGCCAGGCTGAGCGTGGCGTAGGAGTCCTGCTGGCCGCTGTTCACGCTCGTGACCAGGAAGCGCTGCGACAGGGCGTGATACTGCAGCGTCCAGCGTTGCTCGAGCCTCGCGATTCCCTCGTCGCGCATGAAGCGCCGCACACGCCTGATCTCGGCCTCGAGCGTGAGCGTGACCGGTACACCATCGTCGATGGCGCGACGGGCCGCCGGCGACAGACCGAGCTGCAGCCTCGCATCGAGATGCCAGACGCCATCGCCCAAATCGAGAAAGGCGCTGCGCACCTCGAAGCGCTCGTCCTGCGCCTGGGCCACCCCCGAAATCGCCAGTACCACCAGCCACAGCGCCACCCACACGGCACGAACCGGTGCCGGTCGTGCGGCTGCGCGCGGCGCAACGGACCCGCGATGGTGCTCAGCGTCTTTCGAGACAGGCATAGAAAAAGCCATCCGTGTCCGCCATGCCGGGCAACAGCGCATAGCCCGGTCCATCCTCCGGCGCCGGTGGCAAGCTCACCCGTTCAAGCCTAGCAGATCCGGTCACGTCGACGACGTCCGGACGATCGGCGAGCAGCCCCGCGATCAACCGGCTGTTCTCGGCGCGCAGCACCGAACAGGTCGCGTAGACGAGGCGCCCGCCCGGACGCAGCAGCCGCAGCGTGGCCGTGAGCAGACGCCGCTGTGTCATGGCGAATGCATCGATGTCGTCCGGTCGCCGCAGCAGCTTGATGTCCGGATGGCGGCGCACGACCCCGGTACCGGAGCAGCGCGCATCCACGAGGATGCGGTCGAAAGGTCGCCCGCCCGCCCAGCCGGCCGGCTCCGCGACGTCCGCGACCCGGCAGTCCGCTTCCAGCCCGAGCCGCGCGAGGTTCTCGTCGATGCGGCGCGCCCGCGCTCCGTCCACGTCGAGGGCGATGAGATCCAGCGTCGGCTGCAGCTCGAGCAGATGACAGGCCTTGCCGCCAGGGGCCGCGCAGGCATCGAGGACCCGCATGCCCGGCTGCGCGGCAAGCAGACACGCCGCCAGCTGCGCCGCGGCATCCTGTACCGACACCAGGCCCGCATCGAAGCCCGGGATCTGATGCACATCGACCGGTACGTCGAGTCGCACGGCCTCGGGCGCGAACGCGACCGTACGGTACGCGATGCCGAGTGCATCAAGCCGGGCGTGATAGGCCCCGGGTTCAATGCGCCGACGGTTGATCCGCAGCCACAGCGGCGGCTGTTCGTTGCTCGCCGCCAGCACCTGTTCGCATTGCGCCGGCCAGTCCTGCGCGATCGCCGTGACGAGCCAGGCGGGAAACGCATGCCGCGTCGTGAGCTCGCAATCCAGCGCGGCGCCGAGCTCCTGCTGCTCGCGCAGCGCACGGCGCAGGAGTGCGTTGATGAATCCCGCGGCGCGGTGTCTGCCGAGGTCACGGGCTGCGGCAACGGTTTCCATGACGGCGGCGTGTGGCGGGGTCCTTCCGTCGCACTGCTGCTCGAGGCCGACCACCAGCAACGCCCGGAGCAGCGGCTCGGTGGTCGCGTGACGCGGCCCCAGCAGCAGTCGCAGACATGCATCATGTCGAAGATAGCGCCGTACCGCGCCATAACAGAGGGCCTGCAGCGCAGGCCGCTGCGCGGCGGCGATGTGTACCGCCGACATCGCCGTCTCGAGCGTACGCCCACGCTCCGCAACCTCGACGAGGACCCGTGCCGCGCAGGCGCGCAGCCTGGCCGAAGCGCTCATCGCCCGCCCAGCACCATGCCCGCCGCCAGACATCGCCCATTCACGAGATCACGCGCCGTTACGGGCCTGCGGCCCGACAGCCTGGCGACATCGATGGCGAGCGCATCCTGGCCGGTGGCGACGACGACTCCGCGTTCGCCGGCTTCCACCACCGTGCCGGGTGGCGCCGTCGATCCCGCGGCGACCACGTGCGAGCGCAGGATGTGCAGCGGCAGGCCGCCGACGCTCGTGCGCGCGACGGGCCAGGGTACGAACGCACGAACCAGACGCTCGATGACCGGCGCCGGCGACGACCAGTCGATCTCGGCCTCCGCGGTGGTGATCTTGGGCGCATACGTGGCGCGCGCGGGATCCTGGGCTTCGAAGCGGGCCGTGCCCTGCGCGATCCGCTCCAGCGCATCGAGGATCAGTCGCGCGCCTTCGTGCGCGAGCCGATCGTGCAGGCTGCCGCCCGTATCGTCGGCCGAAATCCGCACCGGCACCGCGAGCATGACCGGGCCGGTGTCGAGCCCCGCCTCCATTCGCATGATGGAAACGCCGGTCTCGGCGTCGCCGGCGGCGATGGCGCGCTGGATCGGTGCGGCACCACGCCAGCGTGGCAGCAGCGAGGCATGGATGTTCAGGCACCCGGAACGCGGCACGTCCAGCACGGCCTGGGGCAGCAGCAGACCATAGGCCACCACGACCATGAGGTCCGGCTCATGGGCCCTGAGCCGGGCGGCCGCATCGGGCGTGCGCAGGCTGACGGGCTGTTCGATGGGCAGCGCGAGCGACCGGGCACGGGCCTTGACCGGACTCTCGGCGAGCCTCCGGCCCCGGCCCGCGGGCCGGTCCGGTTGCGTGTAGCAGGCAACCAGGCGATGCCGCGAAGCCGCGATGGCGTCGAGCGCAGGAACCGCGAAATCGGGCGTGCCGGCGAAAACGATCCGCAGCGGCGACACGTCAGAGCGACGGCGTGCCGGACCGGCGCGGCGCCGTATCCGCGCGATGCCGACGGTCCTTTTCCAGTTTCTTCCGGATGCGCTGCCGCTTCAGCTCCGACAGGTAGTCGACGAACAGCCGGCCGTCGAGATGGTCAATCTCGTGCTGGATGCAGACGGCGAGCAGCCCCTCGGCGTCGAGTTCGAAGGCCTGGCCATCACGGTCGAGAGCCCGCACGCGGATGCGCTGCGCGCGCTCGACTTCCTCATAGATGCCAGGCACGGACAGGCAGCCCTCCTGGCAGGAAGCCACGGACTCACGTGCAATCACTTCGGGATTGATGAAGACGCGCGGGTCGTTGCGTTCCTCGGAGACATCGGCCACGAGCAGCCGGCGATGCACGTCCACCTGGGTCGCAGCGAGCCCGATGCCCTTGGCCGCATACATCGTCTCGAGCATGTCGGCGATCAACACGCGCATCTCGTCATCGACCGCGGCGACGGGGCTGGCGACGGTCCGCAGACGGGGATCCGGATACTCGAGGATTGTGAGACGCGTCATGCGAATAGGAACCTGTATTCGTGTATTCGGCGCAGAAATACTGTTAAAGTTCCGGCGCCTATCGACTTAACGTTGATGACCCCCAACAGGGCGTGTTCGCTCGGCGTGCGGTAGCTCACGGCATGTATCGGCGACGCGGCATTATACGTTTGGCTGGTTCGTACCGGCACACAGGGAGCTAGTCGGATGGCGCTGTCCAACGTTCACAAGACCCGCAGACTCTTGAGCATGGCCGCGACGGCAGCGCTGGCAGCCGCGGTCGTGGCCCTCCTGCCCGGCGAGTTCGTGGCTCCGGCCTGGTCGCAGGAATCGGCGGTCACGCGGGAAGTTCCCCTGGCACCCGATGCGCCCACCCGTTATGTCGTGCAGCGTGGTGACACGTTGTGGGACATTTCGGCGAAATTCCTGCGCGATCCCTGGTTCTGGCCCGAGATCTGGTACGTCAATCCCCAGGTCGAGAACCCCCACCTCATCTACCCCGGTGACGAGCTCGCGCTGGTGTGGATCGACGGCAAGCCGCGCATCACGCTGGCTCGCGGTGGCGATGTGCGCCTGTCGCCGCGCGTGCGCTCGGAGCCGCTGTCCGAGGCGATTCACGCCATTCCGTACGAGAAGGTCGCGGCGTTCATGTCGCGGCCGACGGTGCTCGCGAAGGAAGACGTCGACGACGCGCCCTATGTCCTGCGCACGCGCGACCACCACCTGATCGCGGCACTCGGCAACACGCTTTACGTCCGCGGCTTCAAGGGCCAGGTCGACGACCAGCAGCTCATCTATCACGTGGACGCACCGCTCAAGGACCCTGATGACGGCAAGGTCATCGGCTACCAGGGCATCTACACCGGCAAGGCGCGGGCCACGCGGCTCGGCGATCCGGCCTCGATGCTGATGACCGAGTCCACGCGCGAAACGCTGGAAGGCGACCGGCTGTTCGACGAGCCGGGCGGGCCGCAGCTCGACTTCGTTCCACGACCGCCCGAGGGCAACGTCGAGGGCACGATCATCTCGGTGGTCGATGGTGTCACCGTGATCGGGCAGTATCAGGTCGTCGTGATCAACCGCGGCCAGCGCCACGGGCTGAAGGCGGGCAACGTGCTGCAGATCCTGCAGAAGGGTGACAAGGTCCGCGACACGATCAAGGGCGGGCTGGGCTCCAGCGTGCGGCTGCCCGACGAGCGCTCCGGGTCGTTCATGGTCTTCAAGACCCACGACCGCATGAGTTTCGGGCTCGTCATGGAAGCGAGCGCCGACCTGCGGGTTGGCGACATCGTCAAGAGTCCCTGAGTGTGACCTCTACGACCCCCGCACCGCGCTGGAACGAAGACCGGCGCGGCGCGGGGGTCGCACATTTCTGCGCAGATCCGGCGGAAATCCACGGCTGGCTGGCGCTCGCGCGTCTGCCTGGCGTCTCCGCGCCGGCGATCACCCATGCTGCGCACAATGCCGGGGGCGCCGCCGCGCTCGTGCAGCATTTGATACGCGGCGACCCGGTGCTGGAGCTGACCGCGGCCGCGCGCCAGACGCTGCGCGTGTCCGTCGACTGCCCTGACCGGGACGTGGAACGATGGCTCGCGACGCCTCGCCATCATCTGCTCATCCATGGCAGTGACGACTATCCCGCGGCACTCACGACGATTGCGGGGGCTCCGCTCGTGCTGTTCGTGCAGGGTGACCTTGAGGCACTGCACCTGCCACAGATCGCAATCGTGGGCAGCCGGCGGCCGTCCGCGTCCGGCCGGGCGCTGGCAGGGGCCTTCGCCGCCGAATTCGGGCGCAGCGGCCTCGTGGTCACGAGCGGTCTCGCACTGGGCATCGATGCCGCGGCACACCGCGGCGCGATGGCCGGCGGGGGGCGCACCATCGCCGTCTGCGGAACCGGCCTCGCCTGCGTGTATCCGCCGGAAAACGCGGCGCTCGCGCGGGAAATCACCGCATCCGGCGCGCTGGTGTCGGAGTTCCCCCTGTCGTTTCCGCCCCGACCCGCGCACTTCCCGCAACGCAACCGCATCATTGCCGGGCTGTCGCTCGGCGCACTGGTCGTCGAAGCCGCACAGCGTTCGGGATCTCTGATCACGGCGAGGCTCGCGGGCGAGCAGGGCCGTGCCGTGTTCGCGGTTCCGGGCTCGATCCACAATCCCATGGCGCGCGGCTGCCATCGGCTCATCCGGGACGGAGCCCAACTGGTCGAATCCGCCGCAGAAGTGGTCGCCGGCCTCGACTTCGGCCTTACCACACCCCGCGGCGCCGGGCCCGCGCAAGCCCCGGAAATCCATCGGGTTCTGCCGTCCGCGTTGGACACCGCGAGGGAAATGCTGTTGAATGCCGTCGGCTTCGACCCGGTGGACCTCGACACGCTGGTCGAACGCACGGGCCTGGCGGCCCAGGTCCTCGCGGCGAAGCTGCTGGTGCTGGAGCTCGAGGGAGAGGTCGAAAGTCGCGGCGGAAGGTTCTGCCGGGTGCCATCCGGACGGTCATCATGAAGGAAAGCGTTCTCGACATCCTCATCCACCTGTTCGAGAACTTCCTGGACGCCGAAGACGAGCCCGAGCCGAACCGCGACGCACTCAAGGAGGAACTGGAGCGCGCCGGGTATGCTGAACCGGAAATCAACCGCGCCATCCAATGGGTCGAGGGTCTGGCGGCCGATGCGGGCAGGGAGGTCCGTACCACCGCGATCCGCTCGTTCCGGGTGTTCTGCGCCCACGAAACGGGGCGCATGGCCCCGGACGTCCGCGGATTCCTGCTGCACCTCGAACACGTGGGAATCCTGTCCGCTGCGCAGCGCGAGCTCGTGATCGACCGCCTGCTTGCGCTCGACGTCGAGGACATCTCGATCGATCAGGTGAAATGGGTGGTGCTCATGGTCCTGTTCAGCCAGCCCGGGCAGGAGCAGGCTTACGCACGGATGGAGGACCTGGTGTTCGAGGAACGTCCCGATGTGCTGCATTGACGATCCCTCGAGGGGGTCTCGCAGCGCAGCCGCGGTCCGATCCGCGGTTTTCGTTTTTCTGGGTACAGCAAATCGAGTCGCCTGACAGCCAATGACCGACAACCTCGTCATCGTCGAATCGCCGGCCAAGGCCAAGACCATCAAGAAGTATCTCGGCAAGGACTTCGAGGTGCTCGCGTCCTACGGCCACGTCCGCGACCTGATCGAAAAAGAAGGAGCCATCGACACCGAGCACGGATTCAAGATGACCTACGCGGTCATCGAGAAGAACGCGCCCAGGGTCGACGCGATCGAGAAGGCCCTGCGCCGCGCGAAGGCGCTGTTCCTCGCGACCGACCCCGACCGTGAGGGCGAGGCGATTTCCTGGCATCTCGCCGAGATCCTGCGCGAGCGCGGCGCGCTCGGCGACAAGGACGTGCACCGGGTGCGCTTCTACGAAATCACGCGCAACGCGATCCGCGAGGCGATCGATCATCCCGACCGCCTCAATGAGAATCTGATCAACGCGCAGCAGGCCCGCCGGGCGCTCGATTACCTGGTCGGGTTCACGCTGTCACCGCTGTTGTGGAAGAAGATCAAGCCCGGGTTGTCGGCCGGGCGTGTCCAGAGCGTGGCGCTGCGGCTCATCTGCGAGCGTGAAGACGAGATCGGCCGCTTCGTGCGCCAGGAATACTGGACCATCGAGGCGGATGCCGAGAAGTCGGACAGCCGCTTTGCGACCCGCCTGGTCGAGTACCGTGGCGAGAAGGTCGAGGCGGATACCCGCGAGAACCGCTTCAGCTTCCGCAGCGAGACCGAGGCGCGCGAGGTCGAACGCACGCTGCTCGCGGCCGCGCGCGGCGAACTGCTGGTCACCGGCGTCGAGAAGAAGCCGCGGCGCCGCAATCCGGCGCCACCGTTCACGACCTCGACGCTGCAGCAGGAGGCCGCGCGCAAGCTGGGCTTCACGGCACGGCGCACGATGCAGAACGCACAGCGGCTCTACGAGGCGGGTTTCATCACCTACATGCGCACGGACTCCGTGTCGCTGTCGAACGAGGCCGTTGAGGAAATCCGCCGGACCATCGTCGAGCAGTACGGCCCGCGGGCACTCGCGGAGCAGGTCAACGTCTACCGTACGAAGTCGAAGAACGCACAGGAGGCGCACGAGGCGATCCGGCCCACGGCCGCGGCACGCAACCTCGAGGCCGCCGGACGCGAGATCGACGACGCCGATCAGCGTCGGCTCTACGGGCTGATCTGGCAGCGCACGATGGCCTGCCAGATGGCGCCAGCCGTGTACGACACGGTGACCGTGGACCTGCTGCCTGCGGGAGTGGTCGGGCCCGATGGCAGCGCACCGGCGCAGGATCGCCACCGGCTGCGTGCGAGCGGCGCCACGCTGCTCTCGCCCGGCTTCCTCGCCGTGTACCACGAGGATCGCGACGAGGACGACGCCGCCGATGATGACCAGGAGCTCCGACTGCCGCCGCTCGCCGTTGGCGAGCGGGTGCGGCTGACAGCCATTCGCCCTGAACAGCACTTCACCGAACCGCCGCCACGCTATACCGAGGCGAGCCTCGTCAAGGCGCTGGAGGCCTTCGGCATCGGACGTCCATCGACCTACGCCGCGATCATCGAGACCCTGCGCTACCGCCAGTACGTCGAGATGAACGGACGCGCGTTCGTGCCCACGGACATCGGCCGCATCGTCAGCCGCTTCCTCGTCCGCTACTTCACCGTATACGTGGATTTCAACTTCACCGCGCAGATGGAGGACGTGCTCGACGAGATCTCGAACGGCGAGAAGGCCTGGCGGCCCGAACTCGAGCGCTTCTGGCGACCGTTCCGCAGCCGTGTGGTGGAGATCGAGAAGTCGGTGACCCGCGAAGAGGTCTCGGAGGCGCGCGAACTCGGACGCGACCCGGTGACGGACCGGCCGATCAGCGTACGCATGGGCCAGTACGGCCCGTACGTGCAGCTCGGCACCAAGGACGATCCGGAGAAGCCGAAGTTCGCCGGTCTGCGGCCAGGCCAGAAGATGGACGAGGTCGACCTCGCCGACGCGCTCAAGCTGCTGTCGCTGCCGAAGGAGCTCGGCAGGTCGCCGGGTGGTGAGCCGGTCTCGGTCGGCGTCGGCCGCTTCGGTCCCTACGTGAAGTACGGCACGAAGTACGCCTCCATCAAGGAGGACGATCCCTACACGCTGGGGCTGCCCCGCGCGCTCGAAATCATCGCCGACAAGGAACGCACCGAGGCGGAACGGCGGATCCAGGATTTCGGTGACGAGGGCGTTCGCGTCCTCAAGGGGCGCTATGGACCCTATGTCACCGATGGCAGCCGCAACGCCAGGATCCCCAAGGATCGTGATCCCGCGAGCCTGTCGCTGGAGGAATGCCGTGCCTTGCTCGCCGCGGCGCCCGAACGCAGGGGTCGCTTCGGCCGCGCCCGCGCGGCAGGCAAGGCCGGGGCTGCCGCACGGGCCAGAGCCGCCGCGCCCGCGCCGTCGGCAGAAGCCCCGGCCGCCCGGGCCAAAGACGCGGCCCCGCCGCCCTCGCGGAAGAGGCCGGTCACCTCGAAGCCCAAGGCGGTGCGCAAGCGGGCTTCGGGCAAGCCGGCGGCCGCAAAGAAGAAGGCCAGCACACCGACGCGATCGGCGCGGAAGGACTGAGCGATGGGCTCGCTGCCGGATCGACAGGCCGTCAGGGAGTACCTCATCGCGCTGCAGGACAGGATCAGCAGCACGCTCGAACGCGTCGACGGCACCGGCCGGTTCCGCCGCGACCGCTGGCAGCGCCCTGAAGGGGGTGGTGGCGAAAGCCGCGTGATCGAGGGCGGGCAGCTGCTCGAGAAGGGTGGCATCGGCTTCTCGCACGTCCACGGCACCCGCATGCCGCCGTCCGCGACCCAGAACCGCGCGGAACTCGCCGGCGCCTCCTTCGAGGCCATGGGCGTGTCCCTGGTGCTGCATCCGCTCAACCCGCATGTGCCGACCACCCACATGAACGTGCGGCTGTTCGTCGCCGATCCACCCCGGGGGGCGACCGTGTGGTGGTTCGGGGGCGGCTTCGACCTGACGCCCTGCTACCCGTTCGAGGAAGACGCCATCGCCTGGCATCGTGCCGCCCGCGACCTGTGCGTGCCCTTCGGCACCGAGGTGTACCCGCGTTACAAGGAATGGTGCGACCGGTATTTCCATCTGCCGCATCGTGGCGAAGCGCGCGGCATCGGCGGCTTGTTCTTCGACGACCTCTGCGAATGGAGCTTCGAGCGCTGCTTCGCCTTCGTTCGCGCGGTGGGCGACGGCTTTCTGCAGGCATGGCTGCCGATCGCGGAGCGCCGCCGGCACCTGCCCTGGGGTGAGCGCGAACGCGCGTTTCAGCTGTACCGGCGGGGCCGCTACGTCGAATTCAACCTGCTCTACGATC
Source organism: uncultured Steroidobacteraceae bacterium (assembly GCA_964459405.1). Classification (GTDB taxonomy): domain Bacteria; phylum Pseudomonadota; class Gammaproteobacteria; order Steroidobacterales; family Steroidobacteraceae; genus CAYWMY01. The sequence continues at coordinate 11,167 of CAYWMY010000036.1, forward strand.
GCGGCACCGTGTTCGGACTGCAGAGCGGCGGCCGCACGGAGTCCATACTCATGTCGCTGCCTCCGGTCGTGCACTGGCGCTACGACTGGCGACCGGAACCGGGTTCGCCGGAAGCACGGCTCGGCGAGGAGTTCCTGAAGCCCCGCGACTGGCTGGCGGATGGCGCAATGCCGGCCGCGGACGCAACGGTCCGATAGCCGTGCTCACGGCGACGCGAGGAATCCGCTGCCACGGGCAGGCCCGCTCGCGAACGGGGGCGCATCGTTCGGCACGCTTCGGCGCCCGCCGACGGCGGATTCCGGAGGGCGCCGATCGCGTCACCGCGGCATGAACTACCGCCACGCCTTCCATGCCGGCAATCACGGCGACGTTCTCAAACACCTCGTGCTGATCGCCGTGCTCGAGGCGCTGTCGCGCAAGGACGCGCCCTGGTTCGCGCTCGACACTCACGCAGGTCGGGGACGGTACGATCTCGACGGCATCGACGCGCGCCGCAGCGGTGAAGCCCATGCGGGGATTCACCGTGTCGCCACGGCACGCGGACTGCCGCCACTGGCGGCGCGCTACCTGGAACTGGTGCGTCGCGCCGATGCCGCGAACGCGGAGCGGATCCGCTGCTACCCGGGTTCACCCCAGCTCGTGGCCCTGCTGCTGAGGCCGCAGGACCGCGCCGCCTTCGTCGAGCTCGCCACCGACGAGGCCGCCGCACTGAAGAGCTGGTTCCGGACCGACCGTCGCATCGGCGTTCACTGCCGCGACGGCTACGAGGCACTGCGCGGGCTGCTGCCGCCACGCGAGAAACGTGGCCTGGTGCTGGTCGATCCACCGTACGAGCTGCAGGCGGCCGAGTTCGATCTGGTGCGCCATGCGCTGGCCGAGGCGCATGACCGTTTTGCCTCCGGTGTGCTGCTCGCCTGGTATCCGATCAAGGACGTAACCGCGTCGACGCGCTTCCTCACGGCTCTCGAGCGCGATGCCCTCGGACCCACGCTCGTGGCGGAGTTGACGGTACACCCGCGCGACAGCCGCGTGGGTCTCAACGGCTCCGGCGTGGTCGTGATCAATCCGCCCTGGCAGCTCGACGAGGTGCTCGCGGCGACCCTGCCCGCCGTCCACCGGCTGCTGGCTCCGCAGGGTACGGGCGGAACAGTGCTGCGGTGGCTGGTGGAGCGTCCCTGACCCCGTCTCGCCCGATGGCGGCCGCGCATCCAGCCGGTGCGGCAAGGCCGCGCGCGACAACGTGCCGTCGCGCATGCGGTCCCGGGCAGGTCCCCGGCGACAGGGTCAGCGATCCTGCCAGACAAGAGCAGCTTCGATGCGCCGTGCCAGCCCCTCCAGGTCCGGGATTCCGTCGCCCAGAACGGCGATGCTCCCGCGCCCGGCCGGCAGCAACCAGCCCTCCGACTGCGGCATCGCGATGCGCTCGGGTGCCGCGGATGAACGCTGCAGCAGCATCACGGTGACCGGGCCCGCCGCGGTGCGCACGACGAGGTGCGGGACGTCGCGTCCTGCGAACGGGCAGCTGCGCGCGTAGACCACGGCTCCGGGATCGCCACGCAGCGCAATACCGAACTGCGACAGCACCGCGTGCACGCGCGCCGGCGGCAGCGGCACCGTGGCGCTCAGCGCCTCGGGCTCGTGTGCGATGTGCGCGGCGAGTTGGGCCGCGAGCGCCGGCGCGGGCCTCGACAGCCACACGCCGGACGCAAGCAGCACGGCGACGGCGAGGCTCGCGGCCAGCGCGAGCCTGGCGCGTGCCGGGCGATGCGGCTCCGCGTTCCTGTCGAGGACGTCCAGATCGAGCAGCAGCGCGCGGTGGATCCGCTTGTCGAACGCGCGCATTTCCTCGGCGAAGCGCGCGCAGGCCGCACAGGAAGCCTGGTGGCTCTGCAGCTCGGCGCTTCCGAGGAACGGCTCGGCGCCGATGGCGCGGCGGAATTCCAGGCAGTTCACGGCCGGACCTCCGGGTCTCCGGCCGCCCTCACCCCGAGCAGCTCACGCAGTTTCTGGCGCGCACGGAACAGCCTGGTCAGCACTGCACCCTGCGTGAGCTGCAGCTCGGTGGCAATCTCCGCGGTCGATAATCCGAGCAGCACCTGCATTACGAGCGGCTCGCGGTACTCCGCATCGAGCCTGAGGATCGCCGCCCGGACCTCCAGCAGGCCGGGATCCTCGGCCGTCGCGAGCAGGCCCGACTCGGTCGCGATCAGGGTGTCGATGTCGAGGGTCTCCAGCCTGCGCCGTTCGAAGTGACGGGCGAACTCGCGGCGCACGATCGTCAGCAGCCAGGGTTTCGCCCGCGATTCGTCGTGGAGCGAATCGAAGGACTTCCATGCGCGCAGCAGCGCTTCCTGCACCACGTCCTCCGCCAGCTGGCGGTCACGTGCGAGCCAGAAGGCGAAACGCCAGAGATCCGGAGACAGCGTGGCCACCAGCCTCTCGAAGCGGCACCGCCGGTCCGTTCCGCCGAGTTGGCCGTTCATGTATAAAGACCGGGCTCTCTGAGGGCTTATTGCACGGACTGGCGGCGGTCTCCCGGTCCGACTGTAGCGCAGGGACCGCGAGGAATCCCATGGCTAATCGGGGCCTGGGCGCCTATCCGGCGACCCGCCCGCGGCGCATGCGCCGCGACGACTTTTCGCGGCGCATGATGCGGGAAACCACGCTGAGCGCCGGCAACCTCATCTGGCCGGTCTTCGTCGTCGAAGGCTCGCGGCAGCGGCAGGCCGTGCCGTCGATGCCGGAGGTCGAGCGTCTCTCGATCGACGAGCTGCTGCGCGAGGCTGAGGTCGCCACGACGCTCGGCATCCCGGCTGTCGCCCTGTTCCCCGTGACCGATGCGGCCCGCAAGACCGCGGACGGCCGCGAGGCCTGGAATCCGGACGGCCTCGCGCAGCGCGCCGTGCGCGCCCTGAAGGACGCACTGCCGCAGCTCGGAGTGATCACGGATGTCGCGCTCGATCCATTCACGACCCATGGCCAGGACGGCATTGTCGACGAATCCGGCTACGTCCTGAACGACGTCACCGTCGACGCGCTGGTACGCCAGGCGCTGTCGCACGCTGCGGCAGGCGCCGACGTCGTCGCGCCCTCCGACATGATGGATGGCCGCATCG
>CAYWMY010000037.1:0-14222 GCA_964459405.1 uncultured Steroidobacteraceae bacterium
TGCCCGACTGGGTGCAGTCGGTCGGCATGGCGTTCTCGCTGGTGCTGCTGATGCCGAGCCTCGGCTCGGCCGCCAATGGTCTGATGACCTTCAACGGCTCGTGGCACCGGCTGAGGACGGATCCGGCCGCGAGGTTCATGGTGCTGGCCCTCGCGTTCTACGCGGCGTCGACCTTTGAAGGCTCCATGATGGCGATCAAGTCGGTCAACGCACTGTCGCACTACACGGACTGGACCATCGCCCACGTGCATTCCGGCTCGATCGGCTGGGTGGCGATGATCACCATCGGGTCGCTGTACGCCATGGCGCCGCGTGCGCTCGGGCGGCCGGCGATGCATTCGCAGCGCGCCATGGATCTGCACTTCTGGCTGCATACCATCGGCCTGCTGCTGTACGTGGCCGCCATGTGGGCCGCGGGGGTCACCGAGGGTCTGATGTGGCGCACCACAGGCCCCGATGGCGCGCTGACCTACGGTTTCCTGGAGAGCCTGATCGCGATCAAGCCGTACTACTGGATCCGTCTGGCGGGAGGCCTGTTCGTCGTTTCAGGCATGGCGTTGATGGCCTGGAATCTGTGGCATACGGCGGCGGACGCGCGCGCGCGGCTCGTCAAGCCGATTCCGGTGCCGATCCCCATGCCGCTGGCGGATCACCTGCGCGAACCATCGCCTGCACGGGGCTGAGGCATCACTCGTGGGTCTTCGTTACCGCCATTTCGAAGCGATCGAGAAACGCGCCGGCCTGCTCGGCGTCCTGATCGCGATCATGATCTCCCTGGGCGGCCTGGCGGAGATCACGCCGCTGCTGATGAGCGCGCACGATGTCCGGGCGACCTCCGGCGCCGCGCCCTACGACGCGCTGCGTCTGGCGGGCAGGGACATCTATGTGCGCGAAGGCTGTTATCTCTGCCATTCACAGATGATCCGCACGCTGCGCTACGAAACCCAGCGCTACGGCGACTATTCGGTGGCCGGCGAATTCGTGTACGACCGCCCGTTCCAGTGGGGGTCCAAGCGCACCGGGCCCGATCTGGCACGGATCGGCGGCAAGTACTCCGATGCCTGGCAGCGCCTGCACCTGACGAGCCCGCGCGTGCTGGTTCCGGAATCGAACATGCCCGGCTATCCCTGGCTCGCCACGGCGCAGATCGATCCCGACGCCATTCAGGCGCGCATGCGCACGCTGCAGCGTCTCGGTGACCCTTATGACGATGCCGCCATTGCGGCGGCACCGGCAGCACTGGCGGGCAGGAGTGAACTGGACGCGCTGGTCGCCTATCTGCAGGGTCTCGGCGTACGCAGCGATGCCGGCGTGGCTGCAACGGCCGGTGCGCCATGAATCCACTCGTCGGTCACGGCATCGGCGTGATGATCGTGGTGCTGATGCTGGTCTTCATCGGCATCTGGATCTGGGCGTGGCGGCCGGGTCACGCCGGAACGTTTTCACGGCTGGCCCGGATCCCGATGCAGGACCCACCCTGCGGCGACGCGGGTGATGAGGACGCCGGGCCATGACGCCGTTCTGGTCCGGCTGGGTGATGTTCCTGGTCGTCCTCAACCTGGGTATCAGCCTGTTCCTGTTCATCTGGGGACAACGGGTGGCGATCCCCACCGAGCCGGATGGCACCACGGGTCATGCCTGGGCGCATGGGGTCCTGCGCGAAGGCGTGCGCCGGTTGCCGCTCTGGTGGGTGCTGTTCTCGGCGGCCATGTTCCTGGCCGCATTCACGTATCTGACGCTGTATCCGGGATTCGGCAGCTTCAGGGGGATGCTCGGCTGGACGTCGGCGGTGGAATGGCGCCACGACACGGCGGCCAACGACGCCCGGATGGAGGCCGTTCTGGCGCGCGTACGCGCGATGTCGATCGAGGACCTGGCCGCCGATGCCGGGGTCGTCTCCGTGGGCCGAGGTCTGTATCTGGACAACTGCGCGGCGTGTCACGGCACGCGGGCCCGCGGCAACCCGGCGCTCGGTGTGCCGGACCTGGCCGACGCTGACTGGCTCTATGGCGGCGACGGACAGACTCTGCTGCTCAGCATTCTCGACGGTCGCAACGGGACGATGCCGCCGATGGGCACGATCCTCGGTCACGACGGCGTCAACGAAGTGGCGGCCTATGTCCTGAGCCTCAGTGGTCAGAAGGCGCCGGCTGACTGGCAGGCGGCGGGCAGGGAACGGTTCCAGGCGCTGTGTTCCGCCTGCCACGGTGCCGATGCCCGGGGCAATCCGGTGCTGGGCGCGCCGGACCTGACCGACGGAATCTGGCTCTACGGCGGGAATGCAGGCCGCATCATCGAAACCATCCGCGAGGGCCGCAGCGGTGTGATGCCGGCCTGGCGCGGGCGTCTGGGTGAGGATCGGGCGCGGATGGTCGCCGCCTGGGTCTATGCACAGCGTGCGCAGGCTGTCGCGGACTGAGCCGATCGCCGCGTGTTCCAGTGCCGGATCCGGCACGGGTTGCGATCCTCGAGCGGGCGATGCTTCGATGCGGTGAAGCACCGCTGCGAAGCGGGTGTCGCCCGGGACGCGTCACTGCCGCCCGTAGTCCGCGAACTTCTCCATGACGCGCGCCATCTCGGCCGCGTCGAGGGTGCGGGGCTCGAGCCCGGCCGCGAGCAGCGCGAGATACTGGCGCGCCATGTTCTCGACCTCGATGGCGACGCCAAGCGCGGCGTACAGCGACGCGCCCACCGCGACCACGCCATGATTGGCGAGCAGCACCGCACGGCGCCCCTCGAGGCCGGCGACGGCGTGTGCAGCGAGTTCGTCGCTGCCGAAGGTGGCATAGGGCGCGCAGCGCACGTCGCCACCCGCGAGCGCGATCATGTAATGGAACGCCGGGATGCCGCGGTGCGCGCAGGCCAGCGCGGTCGCGTCCGGGCTGTGCGTGTGGACGATGGCCCGCATCTCGGGTCGCCGGCGGTAGATTGCCGCGTGCATGCGCCACTCGGACGACGGCCGCCGGCTCGCGGTGCGGACGTTGCCGGCCGCATCGAGCCCTGCGATGTCCGCGGGCGCGAGATCCCGGTAGGGAATGCCGGAGGGCGTGATCAGGAATCCGTCACCCTCGCGGCAGGACACGTTGCCGGATTTGTTGGGTGCGAGTCCGGCTTCGTCCATGGCCTTCGCGATTGTGACGACAGCGGCGGCTGCGTCTTCGGGCGTCGTCATGTGGCGCGATTCCTCTCGGGGTAGAGCGCCGCGAGGCCCGCCGCGCTCGCGGGCGCGACACCGCGCTCGGTGATGATGCCGGTGACGAGTCTCGCGGGGGTCACGTCGAATGCGGGATTGGCGGCTGGACTGCCGGGTGCGGCGACCTCGACCTCGGCGAGCCGCCCGTCGGACGTTCGTCCCGTCACGTGCGTGACCTCGCGCGCCGGGCGTTCCTCGATCGGCACCCCGGCGACGCCATCCGCGAGCGACCAGTCGATGGTCGAGAACGGCAGCGCCGCGTAGAAGGGTACGCCGTTGTCGTGCGCGGCGAGGGCCTTCAGGTAGGTACCGATCTTGTTGGCGACGTCGCCGTGCGCCGTGGTGCGGTCGCTGCCGACGATGCAGACATCCACGAGACCGTGCTGCATCAGGTGCCCGCCGGCATTGTCGACGACCACGGTGTGCGGGATGCCGTGAGCGCCGAGCTCGAAGGCGGTGAGCGCCGCGCCCTGGTTGCGGGGGCGGGTTTCGTCGACGTAGACATGCAGCGGAATGCCGGCCTCGTGTGCCGCATAGACGGGCGCGAGCGCCGTGCCCCAGTCGACGGTCGCAAGCCAGCCGGCGTTGCAGTGGGTCAGCACACGCACGGGCTCGCCGCGGCGCCGGGTCGCGAGGTCGCGCAGCACCGCGAGCCCGTGCCGGCCGATCGCCGCGCAGCAGGCGACGTCCTCGTCGGCGATGGCCTGCGCTTCGCGGAAGGCCCGCGCCGCCCGTTCGCCCGCGGTGACGTCGCGCAGCACGCCGGCCATGCGCGCAAGCGCCCAGTGCAGGTTCACGGCGGTCGGCCTTGTGCGGCCGAGCCGCGTCACGGCGGCCTGCAGGCCGGCATCGGAGCTGTCCGCGCTGATTGCGAGCGCGACGCCGAAGGCAGCGGCGACGCCGATCAGTGGAGCGCCACGCACGATCATGCGCTCGACGGCATCGGCCGCCTGTTCCAGCGTGCGCAGCTCACGCAGCACGAACTCGAAGGGCAGGCGCGTCTGGTCGATGACGACGACGCTGACGCCGTCGTCGCCCAGCCAGATCGTGCGGAAATGCCGGCCCTCGATGCGCAAGACCGGCCTCAGCGGTTGTTCAGTACGCGGCCGGCGACAGCGTCGAGCCGCGCGAGCAACGCAGGGTCGCGCGCATCGGCGTGCGTCAGGATGGCGCCATCGAGCGCGCGATGCGACCCGGCGGGGCAGGGCACGCGCTCGCGCGGGAAGTCCCGGGCGAGCCGCGCGAACAGCCGCTGCGCCCGGGCGCGGTTCTCGTCCATGACGCGCAGCACGGCGGCGACGTCCACCGATGCGTGCTCGGTGTGCCAGCAGTCGTAGTCGGTGACCATCGCCACGAGCGCGTAGGTGATCTCCGCCTCGCGTGCGAGCTTGGCCTCCGGCATCGAGGTCATGTGGATGGTGTCGTAGCCCAGCGCCTTGTAGGTCAGCGATTCGGCGAGCGTCGAGAACTGCGGCCCCTCGATGCACACGGCCGTGCCGCCACGGTGGCAGGCGATGCCCTCGGCGCTGGCTGCGTGCGCGATCAGCTCCTGCAGCGCCGGCCCGACGGGATGCGCGAATGCGACGTGCGCGACACAGCCCGAACCGAAGAACGACGACTCGCGCCGCACGGTGCGGTCGACGAACTGGTCGACGAGCACGAACAGACCCGGATGCAGTTCCTCGCGGAACGAGCCGCAGGCCGAGAACGAGACGAGGTCCGTGACGCCCAGGCGCTTCAGTGCATCGATGTTGGCCCGGTAGTTGATCTCGCCCGGCGCGATGCGATGGCCGCGACCATGGCGCGGCAGGAACACGACCCGGGTATCGCCGATGTGGCCGACACGCAGTGCGTCAGAGGGGTCGCCCCAGGGGGTTCGCACCCGGTGTTCCTCGATCCCCTCGAGTCCGGGCAGGTCGTAGATGCCGGAACCACCGAGGATTCCGAGGACAGCTTGGGTCACTTTCGACTCGTGTTGCTGGACGATGATGCCGGCGCACCGGGCCCGGGCAGGTGGGCTGTGCCACCGGACGGATGTTGCCTAGGACGGGCCAATCGGACAAGCAGGTGACGCGCGGGACACGCACTGGCCGGCCACCTGCGTGCGCCGGCGCAGTTTGCGGGCGTTGACTCTTCCCGTGGGCGGCCGCGCCAGCGGATCAGGTCCTTGATGACGTACCGCCGCGTCAGCAGCTCCACCGACCGGCTGTGGTCGATGAAGTTCTCCTCGTCGTTGAAGGATTCCTGGTGCGCGAGCCGGTGCCCCACGAGCGCCTTGGACGTGGCGATGCAGTGGGAGAACGCGTGGACGATGCCGTCGAAGGGTTCGTCCGCGATGCAGGCGGTCGAACGGCTGCCGTCGATGAAGAACTTGTCGTCGTCGAGCGTGGCCGCGACGGCCGGGTCCTGATCGATCGCGGCGCGCAGTGCCTCGATGCCATCGAGCCACAGCACGGTGACGCCGCCGAACACGTGCAGCGCGGGATCCGCCGCGCCTCGCTCCGGGCTGCCGGTCCGCAAGGCCAGACGTTCCGGTGCCACGTATCGCGTGCGACCGCAGCGGTCTGCAAGCCACTGCCTGGATCGGGCAGACTGCCAAGACCCGATCGATACGAGAGCCACCGATGAGACCACTCGTCCGCCTGCTGTCGCTGGTCGCCCTGCTGGGCGGTGCGGGAGCTTCCGTGGCTGCACCGGCGCAGGCGCCACAGTCCGCGCAGACGCCGCAGCAGGGTGTGCGCTGGCTCCAGGCCATGATCGTGGATCCGCGGCTCGTCGCGAGGGACGGCATGCAGTCCGTCACGGCGGCGGTCCGGCTCACCCGACGGGCGACGATGCCCCTCGAGATCGACATCGAACTCGCCGGCGGCACTCCGGTCCGCGGCAATTCCGCCATGCAGCGCGTGGAGTGCGTCTGGACCTACCGCAAGGTCTACCTGTCGCAGCGCGCGATTCTCGAGAGCTTCCCGATCTACACGGGCGGCCTGCAGTCGCGCGCCGGAACGCCACCCGCGACGGTGCCGAAGACCATCATCATCACGGCCCGCCATGGATCCGAGACCGTGTCGACGTCGTTCACGGTGAATTGTCCGCAGTGAGGCGCTCCGCACCTTCCAGCACTCGCAGTCCGCCGCGCACGCGATACGGTGGCATGCTGGCAGCGGCCGCCGCTTCCGGTGAGTTCGCGGGCGGCTCCCGCCGGCAGGCCCGGTGTTTGAGCATGTTCCATGCATCCTGGTCCGGCGCGTGTGATGGATGGCGACGTTCAAGTCCATCCGGCCCGCAGAGCGGGGACACGACACCGGCATCCAGGTTTGGTGCAAGATGGTGCCGCAGTCTGCATCGCAGCGATGCGCACGGCGTCGAGGGTCGACTCATGCGGCGAGTGATTCGAGACGGCGGGATGTCGTCGATTGCGCAGGGCCGTGCACGATGCGGGCTGGTGCTCGTCGGCATCGCGCTGGTGCTGCTGGCGACCCTGCGCAGCGCCCTCGCGGCCGACGTCGCCGTGCCTCCAGAACTGCGTGAGTGGCAGGGCTGGGCACTTCACGGGCTGGAGCACCGCCGCTGTCCGATCATGGCTGCCGCAGATCCCGCCGATGCCGCCAGCTACCGCTGTGCGTGGCCGGAGCGTCTGACGCTGGACGTGAACGCGACGGGTGGCGAGTTCAGCCAGCGCTGGCAGGTGTTCGCGGAGAGCTGGGTGTCGCTGCCGGGCAGCCTCGACCACTGGCCTGTCGACGTGCACCTCGACGGCGCCGCGGCGGCCGTGGTCGCACGCGAGGATGCGCCAAAGCTCAGACTCACGCCTGGCGATCATCTGATCACCGGCCGGTTCCGCTGGGAGTCGCGCCCGGAAACGCTGCCCGTGCCGTCGCGCACCGCACTCCTCGAGCTGACGGTGGACGGCCAGCGGGTCGCCGGGCCCGAACGATCAGCAGGTGCCCTGTGGCTCGGCCAGCGACGGGCCGCGCAGCAAGCGGCTGGACTCGAGCTGCAGGTCTACCGGTTGCTGCAGGACGAGATTCCGGGCCGCCTGCTCACGAAGATACGCGTACAGGCGGCGGGCGACGGCCGCGAGGCGTTGCTGGGGCGGGTGCTGCCGGATGGATTCGTGCCCGTGGCGCTCACGAGCGAACTCGCCGCGCGCCTGGAGCCCGATGGCCGGCTGCGTGTGCAGCTGCGTCCGGGGGCGTTCGAGATCGTGCTCGATGCGCGTGGACCCGGCGTGCTGTGGCGCGTGTCGAGGCCGAAGCGGGGCGATGGCGCCTGGGAGCGCGATGAGATCTGGAGCTTCCAGGCCAGTGATCGATTGCGGATCGCGGCGGCCGAGGGTGCCGAGAGCATCGATCCGGCGCAGGCGAACGTGCCCGCCGAATGGCGGAGTCTGCCCGCGTTCCGTCTGCCGCCGGAGGGTGGCATCGCGGTCGACGAGCGCAGCCGGGGGCTCGCCGTGGCCGACGAGAACCGGCTCGCGCTGTCACGCGACCTGTGGCTCGACTTCGACCACGCGGGCTTCACGGCGCGCGACCAGATCAGCGGCACGCTGCGCCGGGACTGGCGGCTGGACATGCGGGCGCCTTTCGTGCTCGCGAATGCCCGCAGCTCCACCGGGACGATGCTGATCACTGCCGGCGCCGCGCCAGGCGACACCGGCATCGAGCTGCGCAGTCCACGGCTGGAACTCACGACGCTCGCGCGCGTCCAGGCGACGCGCGGCGCGCTGCCGGCCACGGGCTGGAAGAGCCGTTTCGATCGTGCGAACGGCTCCATCCATCTGCCGGCGGGCCATCGCCTGATCGCTGCGACCAGCGACTTCACGGACCTCGCTCCGGGCTCGTGGTGGTCGCAGTGGGGATTGTGGAGTTTCTTCGGCCTGTGCATCGCGGTGGCGATGACCTATCGGCTGGGCGGGCGCGTACTCGCGTCGATCGCTTTCGGCGCGATGCTGCTCATGTACCAGGAGGCCCCCGGGTATCTCTGGTTGTGGGCCAACGTGCTGGTGGCCATCGCGATCGCGCGCGCGGTGCCGGTCGAGGGCCGCCTGCGCCGCTGGGCCTTCCGTTACCGGTTCCTGAGCTTCGTGCTGCTGGGTATCGCGTTGCTGCCGCTGCTGTTCGTGCAGATCCGCCTAGCGCTGCACCCGCAGCTGGACAGCGAGGACCCCACATGGGGGCTCATGTCCTCGCCGAGGATGGGCCCACGGCCGATGATGGGCGCGGGGCCTGAACCCGCCATGCCCCCCGCGGCCGACGATGCGGTGCGCGGTGCGGTGCAGTCCAGCGAGCGCGTCGCTATCGAGGTCCCCGCCCCGCAAGCGGCCGCAGTCGCGCCGGCGCCGGAACCGCGCCCGCGCGCATCCGTCAAGCCGGTTGCCGGCCGCGGTGCCGGACTCCACACCCTGCAGCCCGCCCATGGACATGCCGCGGGCACGGTGCTGCAGGCCGGGCCGGGCGTGCCGGCCTGGCGCTACCGCAGTTATGCCTTCGCCTGGAGCGGCCCCGTGGAGGCGGCGGACACGCTGCGCGTCATCTATGCCGGTCCTGTGTTGCTCGGGCTCTGGCGCATTGCGGGCGTCGCGCTGCTGGTGCTGTGGTTCATCGGGCTCTTCGGCGTGAGTCGCGGCATGCATGGCGGCTGGCCGCTGCCGTGGCCCGGTCGCGCCCGCGGTGGCGGGCCGGACAGCCGTGCGGCCGTGCGGAACGGGGTCGTGGCACCGGTCGTCCTGCTGCTGACAGCCATCGTGCTCGGCGTCGCGGCACCCGCGGTGCGGGCCGAGCCGACGCCCGATGCGCGGCTCCTCGACCAGCTGCGCCAGCGCCTCAGCGAACCGCCACGGTGCCTGCCGACCTGCGCGGAGCTGACCGAGGCCAGCGTCGTCGTCGACGGCGAGCGGCTCGAAGTGACGTTCGCGGTGAGCGCGCTCGCGCGCGTGGCCGTGGCGATGCCGCACGCGGGCGATCGGTGGCAGCTCGACCGTGTCGTGGTGGACGGCAATGCGGCGTTCGCGATGGCGCGCGAGGCCGACGGCGCGCCCTGGATTCCGCTGTCGCCCGGTTCCCATCGCGTCACACTCGCGGGCCGGCTCGCGGCGGTTGCCTCGATCCAGCTCGTGTTCCCACAGCCGCCGCGTGCGATCCGTGTTTCGGCGCGCGGATGGACGGTGGCCGGCGTGAACGAAGGACGGCTGGTGTCCGGCTCACTGGATCTTGCGCGCACTTCGGTGCCACCGGCCGCGCACGCCGACACCGCGGGCAGGGCGCAGGTCGCGCCGCCCGGCGGCCCCGAATTTCCGGCATTCGTCCGCGTGATCCGCCGTTTCGACCTCGGCCTCGACTGGAGCATGACCACCGAGGTGCAGCGCATCGCACCGGAGCGTGCGGCGCTGACCGTCGAGGTGCCGCTCGTGGCCGGCGAGTCGGTGCTGACACCCGGCATCGAAGTGACGCCGGGCAGACACGTGCTGGTCGGCCTCGCACCCGATGCATCGGGCACCGCCTGGGACTCGGGCCTGGCGCGAGCCGAGTCGCTGCGGTTGTCGATGCCGGAATCCGCGCGGTACACGGAAGTCTGGACGTTCACGGTGCATCCCGAGTGGCGTATCGAGTTCGCCGGACTGCCGCCCGTGCTGCCCGACGATCCGGGCGCTCCGGTGTGGGTCCATACCTTCTATCCGCGGGCCGGCGAGCAGCTGTCGCTCGCGATCACGAGGCCGGCCGCCGCACCGGGGCCGACACTCGCGATCGATGCGGCGACCGGGCGGCTGCGGCTCGGCACACGCACGGCCGATGCCGAGCTGGAGTTCGCCTATCGCAGCACCCAGGGTGGGCGGCACGCGATCCGGCTCCCGCCCGAGGCGCGGGTGCAGTCCGTCACCGTCGATGGCGCGCCGCTCGCCATGCGCCCGGAACCCTCGGGTGCACTGTCGCTGGGGATCCTGCCGGGCGAACACCGCGTGGCGATCCGTCTCGAGATGCCGGACGGCGTTGCCTGGCTGTCGCGGCCTGCGCGGGTCGATCTCGGTACACCGGCCAGCAATGTGCGCACCACGCTCGAGCTGCCTGCGGCGCGCTGGGCGCTGCTGAAGTTCGATCGCAACGGCGGCATCGGGCCCGCCATCCTGTACTGGAGCGAACTCGCGGCATTCCTGCTGCTGGCGCTCGTGCTGGGCCGACAGCCCTGGTCGCCATTGCGGATACACGAGTGGCTGCTGCTGGGGTTCGGGCTGTCGACCCAGTCCTGGGGTGTGCTCGCCACGGTCGCGCTGTGGTTCCTGGCGCTGCGCTGGCGCGCGCAATGGGCGCCAGCTCGGATCGCGAACTGGCGTTTCAATGTCGTGCAGGTCACGCTGCTGCTGCTGAGCATGGTCGCGCTGTCGGGACTGCTGTTCACGGGCATCCAGTACGGCTTCCTGTCGACGCCCGACATGGGAGTCACCGGCCCGGGCTCGGGTGGCAACACCTTCAGCTGGTTCGTCGACCGCACGCAATCGGTGCTGCCGCAGCCCGTGGTCGTGAGCGTGCCGATCTGGGTCTACAAGTCGCTGGTGTTCGTGTGGGCGCTCTGGATCGCCTGGCGGCTCGCGATGCACTGGCTGCCCTGGGCCTGGCGCGCATGGACGCACGAGGGTTTCTGGCGCCGCGGCGCGATCGTGGCGGGGAACTCCAGGGGGTCCTGAGCCAGCGTTGCCCGCCCGAGGGCATCTGCATCATGCCGTGGGTGGGCGCCGCGCGCACCGACGCAGAGCCGTTCGCGGTCAGGCGCGGATGAGCGTCTTCAGGATCTTCGCGAACGGCGTGACGATGCCCTCGAAACAACCGTAGTACCCGCTGAGCATGCGCCGGGGGGCGAGGCGATACAGCGGGTCGCGGTCGGATGGCACGGGGAAGGCGATCTCGCCCGGGCCGGCCCAGAACTCCAGACGGCCGTCGGAGCCACGTCGCGGAGTGAGATCCGCTTCGGTCACGACCAGCTCCGCGATCTGCGGCACGGGCTTCTCGGGATGCGGGATCACGCGCAGGCTCAGCACCGGCAGGTACCCGATCTCCTCCGGGCGCGCCTCGCGCGTCAGCGGTCCCACCGAGATGTTCATCAGGCGCGTGCCGGCCGGCCGCTCGAGGCTGCCGCTGACGATGCCGCTGCCCTCGGGTTCGCGTATCTGCGTGACACCCAGCTTCTTCTGGTGGCCCCAGACTTCACGGCCGGCGGCGAACCACTCCTCGGAGCTCGGGCCGAGGTAGACGACCAGCGGATACATGTACGTCGTACCTTCGAAGGTGACGACGACCGCCGCGCCCGACTCGCTGTAGGGACCGCCGAAAGTGGAGTGTGCATGCGTCGCGCACCACATTGAGCAGACGGCGGGATCCGACGCCGGATCGACGCCCTCGGGCAGGAAGGCGTCCACCACCTCGGCGTCGACCTCGAATACCACACCGAGGAGCCAGCGCTGGCGTGTCAGTACCGGAATGCCCTCGGCGGGATACAGCGGCGCAAACGCTGGCTGGGTCCACGGCAGGCTGTCGATGCGGATCTTGCCCATGCTCATCCCTCCGCAGCGCTCGATACACCCGTCAGCTGTCGTCGCCGCAGTGTCCTGCTCGTGTGCCGTCGTGCAGTGTCAATGATCGCGCATGCCGGCGTGCACGTCGGTGAGTTCACGCGTGCCCGACCAGCCCTGGTCGAAGGGCCCGAGCACCTGCACGGTGACTCTCTTGCGGCTGAATTTCCAGACGCCGTCCTCGCGCACGAACGAGTCCTCGTAGATGCCCCAGCCGCGCAGCGATTGCGGAGCTGCCTCGACGCTGTTCTGGAAATAGCAGACCGAGCGGTAGCCGTCGCCGTCGGCTTCAATGACCTCATTGGTCAGGTAATGCCGCGTGGGTCCGGAGTCGAGGAAGGCGCGCCGGTAGAACTCGACGATCGCCGCATGGCCGGTCGCACCCATGCCCCATGGCGCGACCGCGAACTCGGCATCCCGGGCGAACAGCGGCGCGAGCGCCGCAATGTCCTTGTTGTCCACCGCAGTGCAGTAGAGCGCCATGGCCCGGCGCACGCCCTCCAGGTCCTCGAGGCGGGCGAGCCGGGCCTCGAGTGCCGCGAACCGGTCGTCGTTCGATGCCATGCCACTCATTCCTGCCGATGATGGTTGATCGCCTGCGCGCCGGTTGCATCCGGAGCTCACGACGCGCGGACGTCTGTCCCGGCGCCTCACCGCGCGGCCACACGTCCGCGCCCGCGATGCCGGCCCGCACACAATATGCCACGGGCCGCGGGCCGGTCGAGTCCGGAAGCGGCCGGTGATGGCCGACAGGCTGCCCCTGTCGTCACCGCGGACGAGGCTCGATGGTGGCTCTGCACGGCCTGGTGTGAAGACAGTCGCCGGACACGGCAGCGGAAGAACGCAGCTCATCGCTCAGCAGGCGCACTCTGCGGGGGCGCGCAGCGGATGCATCGTCACCGGGATGCCGGACATCTGTGGCATGGCGGTGATCGCTTCGGCGCCTTCGTCGCAGTGGATCAGCCCGTTGACCGCGCTGCCCGGCCCCGTGGATCCGCCCGGGTTCCCGCCCCACCCATGGGGCAGCGCGATCACCCCGCGTCGCAGATCGGGATCGGGCTGCACGACTGCCACGACCGTGCCACCGCGCGACGACGAAATCCGCACGGGGTCGCCGGCTTTCAGGCCGAGCGCGGCAAGATCCTCCGGATTCACCCAGGCGGGATTGTATGGACGCCGTCGCAACGTCGTGTCCAGCATGGTGCCCTGGCTGTTGAACGTTTCGCGCAGGCGCCGGCTCGCGAGCAGGAACACCGCGGCCTCTCCGTCGACGACCGATCCGCCGGATCGCTGCAGGTCGGCGAGGAGGCTGGCACATTCCGCCGCGACGTCTGCCGGCATCACGTCGAATCGTGCGCTCGCGTCTGGACGGGCGGGGGCGACGCGCGCGAAAGGCAGATCGCACACCAGCCCGCTCGGATGGCGCTTCAGCTCATCCAGTGAGATCGCCGCATCGTTCAGGCGGATCGCCAGCAGCGTCTCGGACGAGGGAGGCGCATCCGTGTCCAGCGCGACCTTGCCGTCGTAGACGATGGGTCTGCCGAGCCGGGACGCGATTTCCCAGAAGAAGCGCCACTCCTCGATCAACTCCGAGTCGGGCGGCGGCCTCAGGTGCGCGGGTGTGTACTGGGCCCAGCTCTCGGGATAGAGCGCGACGCCGGGGAAGCTCAGCGGAAGGTCTGGCCGCTCGTACATCATGGGCGGCGGCAGCACGTAGTGGGCGAGCTGCGCCGTCACGGTCATGCAGGGATCGATGACGACCAGCAGCTCGAGGGACCGCAAGGCATCCACGATCCCGGCCTGGTCCGGAATGCAGTTCGCGACGTTGCCGCCATCGACGAACAGACCATGGATCCGGCTCTCGCCCGGCGTGGTGATCTCCTGCGCCAGCGTCGCGCTCGGTTTCTCGCCGGCCAGCAGTCCGGCGCCGCGAATACGGCTCTGCGGCACCGACTCCCACGATCGATGGGGTGAAACGACTTCCGCGTGGACCGGCTGCGGCGGCTCCAGTGGATTGACGGGTACGAGATCTCCGACCCGCCGGAAGCGGCCGCAGATGACGTTGAGGCAATCGACCAGATGCTGTGCGAGGTTCGGAAACCGCGCCATGCTCGTCCCGGTTCCCGCGAAGGCGCCGCCGCAGCGGCTGTCCCGCGCAAACAGCGCTGCGGCGGCGTGGATCTGCCCGGGTTGCAGCCCCGCGTGGCTTGCGACCAGTTCTGCGGTGAACGGCTCGACCGCAGCCCGCAGAGCGGCGATTCGATCCGCGCCGACATGAGCCGCGCAGAATGCGTTGTCCGCCCACCCTTCCGTGAGAATGACCCGGCACAACGCAGCGGCGATGGCCGCATCATGCCCGGGACGGGGCTGCAGGAAGAGATCGGCGCGCCGGGCGGTTTCGCTGCGTCGCGGATCGACGCAGATGATCTTCAGGCCGCGCGCCTGCGCGCGTTTCAGGCGCCGGGTCGG
>CAYWMY010000038.1:0-2968 GCA_964459405.1 uncultured Steroidobacteraceae bacterium
GTGAATCGCCATCGCAGACACAGCGTTCGAGCCGCGGGCGCTGATCAGGAGCCTGCCCGGGTATTGCTCGTGGCCGTGACCTCGACTGATTTCGCGTCGGGCAAGGCGCGACCGACAGGGTGCGGTCGTTCCACACGGGGGAATCCGCTCCGCCAGGCGTGACATCGGCCCCGTCCGCAGGCCGCACGAACACGTGACGCCGGCCCCGTGGTGAT
The DNA here is from genome assembly GCA_964459405.1 of uncultured Steroidobacteraceae bacterium. Taxonomy (GTDB): domain Bacteria; phylum Pseudomonadota; class Gammaproteobacteria; order Steroidobacterales; family Steroidobacteraceae; genus CAYWMY01. The sequence goes on from CAYWMY010000038.1 coordinate 216, forward strand.
GCCCGCGGCTCAGCGCACGCCGCGCGTATCGTCGCCCGGCGCTTCACCAGGCTGCCGCTGCCAGCCGAAGGCGAGCGCACGCCAGGTGTCTCGATAGTCGTATTCGGTGCCGAGCGCCAGATTCAGGCGGTTGTAGGACGCGAAATCACTGACCAGGTGCACGAGCTGCACGATACCCTTGTCAGTGAGCCCGCAGGCGCGCAGGCCATCGACGTCGGCGTCGGTGATGGTCCTGGCATCAGCGTTCACCTTCAGCGCAAACTCGAGCAGTGTGCGCAGCCGTGCGTCGTCGACGACCTCGATGCCGTCGCTGGCCAGCTGGCGCACATAGTCCTCGCCCGTGCCGAGACCGTAATTCAGGATGGTGCAGAACGCGGCCGTGCAGTAGGGACAGCCGTTGGCCTTCGATACCAGGATGCCGATGTGCTGGATCTCCGGCAGCGTCAACTCCCCCTGCTGCCACAGCACGCGCGTGGCACCGAGCTTGGCCTTGAGGAACTCCGGGAAGTTCATCTCGACGTAGAAATGATTCGGCACCGCACCCTCGACGTCGGTGACCCAGGCGAAGATTTCGCGGATCACGGGGTCGTCGATCCGCTCGGGCCGGACGATGGCGACTCGGGCCATGACACACCTCGCACTGAAGCAGACGGCAGCTGAGCATAGCCGGCCTCGACGACCCATGCACCACGCGCCATGCATCGTGCGCCGGCTCGAGCCCGGGCACTCGCACTGATGTCGACACTGCGATGATCGGCCACGGAGCGCGTTCATCGATCCTTACGGTCACTCAGGACGCGCGCGGCCTCACCCGCCTGTCATGGGGGTTGCGCCGAGACACGCCGGGCCAGCAATGCCACCAGCGCGAGCAGCACCGTCGCACTGAGCGCCAGGGAGTAATGGATGCCGATGAGGTGCCCTGCGAGCCCGACGGTGATGCCGCTGAAGGTGCGCAGTCCCAGGCTCGCCATCGTGAACAAACCGATGACGCGACCACGGATTTCGGCGGGTGCGCGCAACTGCACCAGTGTCTGCGCCATGGCGCTGAATGCCAGCTCGACGAAGCCCGCCAGGAACAGCAGCACGAGCGCGAACGCATAGACGTCGGTGAGCGCGAAGCCGGCAAGTGCACAGCACCAGATCATGGCCAGCGCGAAGGCCGTGCGCGGCCGCGCTTGCAGCAGGCCGCGGCTTTCGAGTGCGACTCCCGCCAGCAACGCGCCTGCGGCGTCGGCAGCGAGCAGCATGCTGTATGACAGGCCCGGATCGCCATGGCCCAGGTCCTGCGCGAACCCCGGCATCTGCGCGTGATAGGCGCTGCCGATGAAGAATGAGGCTGCGCCGACGAGCAGCGTCATGGACACCAGCGTGCGATCGTGCGCGACGCCGCGCACTGCGGCGCGGATGTCGGTAACGGCCGCAAGCGCACGTGACGGGATGCGAGGTACTGTGCGGAACGCGGGTCCATAGGGAGCCCGCCACAGCCACAGGATCATCGGCAGGTAGATCAGCGCATTCAGCAGGATGCCCAGTTCGGGGCCGAGCAGCACGAGCATGACACCGCCGAGGCCGGGGCCGAGCAGCATGCCGAGATAGCGCGCCGTGGCGTTCAGTCTCACGGCACTCTGCAGGTGCTGCGGCTCGACGATGTCGTGGATCAGCACCTGCGACGGCGGCATCCACAGCACGCCGGAGACGCCGTGCAGGACCAGCAGCACCATCGCATGCCATTCCTGCAGCGTGTCGGTCACGAACAGCACGCCCCAGGCCAGCGATACGCCCATGAACAGCAGCAGGCCGAGCTGGATCACGCGCCGCGGATCGAAGCGGTCGGCCAGCGCGCCGGCCGGGATGGCCAGCAGCAGATACGGGAGCCAGTGCGACACCACGGCGAAGCCGCCGAGTGCCGGGGATTCGAACTTCTGGAACACCACCCAGTAACTGATGACATGCTCGATGTTGTCGGCCAGCATGGCCCCGGCAGTGCCAAGCCAGAACGCCCGGTATCCCGGGTGGCGCAGTGCGGCGAATGACGGATGTGATCCGGCGGCACTCACCGTGCGGTCTCCGGAACAGCTTGTTTCAGGGACCGCACCGGACGCTCAATCCAGCAGGCGCGGCAACAGCAGTGTCAGCGAAGGAAACGCCACCAGTATCACGAGGCGCAGCAGGTCGGAGGCCAGAAACGGGGCGACACCCGCAAAGGACTCGCGCAGGCTGACGCCGTGCGCGCCGGCATTCACGATGAGCACGTTCAGTCCGACGGGCGGTGTGATGAGACCCGCCTCGGCGACCATCAGCACGAGGATGCCGAACCACATCTGCAGTTCCGGCGTCGACAGCCCGAAATCCAGCCCTGACACGATGGGCCAGAAGATCGGCACCGTCAGCATGATCATGGCGAGGCTGTCCATGACACAGCCGAGCAGCAGGTACGCCAGGATCATCGCACAGAGCACGGCATGGGGAGCGAGCGAGCTGCGCGCGGCGAGATCGGCCAGGTGTTCGGGAAGGCCGGTCAGCGCCAGAAAGATGTTCAGGAAGTCGGCGCCCAGCAGGATCATGAAGATCATGCCCGTGGCGCGCGCGACGTCGAGCAGACAGTCGACGAAGCCTGCCCGGTCGATCCCGCCCGAGCGCCAGGCGAGCAGGGCGGCTCCCGCGACGCCGACCGCCGCGGCCTGCGTGGGATCGAGCAGGCCGAGATAGATGCCGCCGATGCTGATGCCCATGACCGCCAGCATCGGTCCGGC
>CAYWMY010000038.1:2978-14048 GCA_964459405.1 uncultured Steroidobacteraceae bacterium
GCCGAGATAGATGCCGCCGATCACGATCGCAAACAGCGCGACATTCGGCAGCGCCGCGATGATGGCCCGCCGGCGCGCGCGGCCCGGAAGCCGTGCCGCCGCCGGTCCCGCCTGCGGCAGGACGCGCACGTACACCGCGATGACGGCCACATATCCCAGCGCCGCCAGCACGCCGGGGATCAGGGCGGCTTCGAACAGGCTCACGATATTGGCCTCGACGGCAACCGCGTAGATGACCAGCACGACGGAGGGCGGAATCAGGATGCCCAGCGTGCCGCCCGCGGCGAGCGTGCCCGTCGCGAGGGCGCCCGAATAGCCGCGCTGCCGCAGCTCCGGCAGCGCGACACGCGACATCGTGCCCGCAGTCGCGAGCGAAGATCCGCAGATGGCCCCGAATGCGGCACAGGCGCCAATGGTCGCCATGGCGAGCCCGCCGCGACGGTGGCCGAGCCAGGCCGTCGCCGCGCCGAACAGGCTCGCGCTCATGCCGGAGCGTGCCGCGAGCTGGCCCATCAGCAAAAACATCGGGATCACGGCGAGATCGTACGAGGCGAAGCGCCAGAACGGACCCGACTTGAGATAGCCGAGCAGCGGCCCGGTGCCGCTGACGGCCACGTAGCCGCCGAGACCCACGAGCAGCATCGCGATGCCGACCGGCATGCGCAGCACGATCAGCGCCACGAGCACGGCGAACGCCAGCGCAACGGCGAACATGTCCGGCGTCATGACCGGCCGGCTGTGCCACGCACTGCGGTCAGCAGACAGCTCGCGGCCAGCAGCAGCAGCGATGCGACCATGAACGGATAGGCCCACCACCACGACAGGCCGAGGATCACGGAAATATCGCGAAACACGAAAGCATCGCGCAGTCCGGCCGCCATGCGCCAGGCGAACAGCAGTGCGATGACGCCGGACAGCACCGCCGCCAGTACGTCGAGCCCGGCTCGCAACCCTGCCGGGGCCCGCGCCAGGAAGAAGTCCACGACGAGGTGGCCGCGCGTCAGCTGGCAGTAGGGCAGGCACAGGAAAGCGCTGATGGCCATGCCGAAGCCCACCAGCTCGAAATCACCGGGCACGGGCCGCGCGAGGAGTTCGCGACCCAGTACGCTCGCCAGCACGATCATCGCCATGGCCAGTATCACGAGGCCGCCCAGGATTGCGGCGGCGCGGGCCGCACGCTCCACGAATCCTGCCCATGCCGCGATCACCCCGCCCGCCACCGGACCACGCGCGACGATCATCGACGACTCCGGGCCTCGATCAGCATCCGCGCCTCCGCGAGCAGGGCGGGGCCGTCGAGGCCGCGCTCTGCGACCAGGCTGAACCAGCGCCGCTGCACCGGGCCTTCGACCTGGAGGCGCATTGCGGCAACCGCCTCCGGCGACAGGCGGATCAGCTCACCGGATCGGGCCGCGAGTTCGCGGCCCGGCACCTCGTTCGCCATCCACAGCTCGCCCAGCCAGCGCGCCAGTCCTTCACCGGAATTCCGGTCGACGACCGCGCGCAGGTCGGCCGGCAGCCGGCGATAGGAATCCCGGTTCATGACGATCACGAACACCTGTGTATGGAACCGATCGGAGCCCGCCCCCTGCAGCGTGACATGGTAGTCGACGAGTTCATCGACATGCAGCGATCGCACGACCTCGAACGGCAGCAGTGCGCCGTCGACGATGCCGCGAGCCAGCAGTTCCGGTACGGCCGACACGGGAGAACCCAGCGGGATTCCGCCCAGCGCCTCGACCAGCCACGAGCCGACGCGTCCGGGCACGCGGATCCTGAGCCCGCGCAGGTCATCGAGCGTACGCACCGGCCGGCGGCTGTGCAGTGCCTGGCCCGCGTGCGCGAATGCGGCGATCAGCTTGTAGTCCGCGAACTCCTCGGGATGACGCGCGAGGAAATCGTGCAGCGCGAGATTCAGGGTCACGGGATCGGTATTGAGGAACGGCAGCTCGAAGACCTCGGTTCGCGGGAAGCGGCCGGGTGTGGAGCCGGCCAGCGTCCAGACAATGTCGACCACACCGTCGCGCGCCTGGTCGATGAGCGGGGGCGCCTGACCGACGAGCTGATTGGCGGGAAACACCTTGACAACGAGTCGCCCGCCGGAGTCGCGTTGCAGCTTTTCGGCCCACGGCACCAGCATGCTGCGATGCGCGGGGGCCGCGGGCGGCAGTGAGTGATGCAGCTTCAGTGAGAACTCGGCAGCCGATGCGGGCCGCACGAACAGCGCCACGACCAGGAGCGTGATCAGGCGCACCAGATCGGTCGTTCGCATCACCGTGCTGGCTCCCGTGCTGCGGTCGCAGCTTCGTTGACACCGTCCCGTACGCGGTCGAGTCGTTCGCATCACCCTGCCGATTCCCGTACTGCGACCCCGCGGTTCCCGGTTCAGGCGGGACGGCAGCCATTCTGCCCGTGAGACGGCTGGCGACCCGAGCCGTCTCAGCCGCTCGCGGCGGCCGGGGCGGGGGGGGAGGAGGGTAGCGCCGGCGATCCGGCCCGGTCCTGCGGGGCGCTGACCATGAAGTCGCAGACCAGCGGCAGGTGATCGGAATACGGCACGCGCGGCACCTGCAGGCGCTGGACCTCGATACCCGCGCCATAGAGCACGAAATCAAGTTCCTTGCGCGGATTGCGGCTGGGATAGGACGGCAGCCTCGCGGTATTCGCGCTACGGAGCCCCGAGGCCTGCATGAACAGGTACATCTCGTGCTCCCCCCAGAAGGTGTTGAAATCTCCCGCGACGATCACGGGCTTGGTCTGCCGCATGATCAGCTCGTGCAGGTGACGCAGCTGGTCGTGCCGATGCCGGAACTTCAGCGACAGATGCACGAGGAACACCGCGACGTCGTCGAGTTCGAGCTCGATGATGAGGCGCTTGATGCCGGTGTCGAAGTAGTGAAACCGCTCGCCATGGACGCGTGGCGCGGCGAGGAAGGCGTTGCCCTGCTTGCGCACGATGGGCACGCGCTGGTTCAGCGAGTCCTCACCGTACTTGCACTCGTAGGTCGAGTAGTGGCCCAGGCTCGACGCGATGAACTCCGCCTGGTTGACCATGCCCGTGCGGATGGAGCCGGTGTCGACCTCGATCAGACCCACGATATCGGGGTCGAGCGACTGCAGAAACCGCGTGATCTGTTCGAGTACCTGCCGGCTGCTGCGCAGGTACCCCGCGCCGGGCAGCGGCAGGTGGAAAGCCGGTCCCGTGCCAGTGGCATAGCGGATGTTATAGACGACGAGACGCATGGATGGCCGGACTAAGGACACGAGGCCCGGCATTGTACGGCACGCGGCTTGTCAGGATGGTGCGATGCGGCAGCATCTGCGGCGCGGAAAACCCACGCACAACGGGTTACACTCGCGCGGCCGCGCCGGCCGGTCGCTACCTGCCTCGATCGGAGCGCGGAGGCGGATTCTTGCAGAACCCGGGAGTGCCTGCCGTGTCCCAGGAAAACCCCATCCGGCTGCATGTCAGCCACCTGTTCGAGCCGGATGACGAGTACCAGCGCGTGTTCGAGTACCTGGAGAGCGCGCGCAACTTCTATTACCGCAACCTGAGCGCGCCCGATCGCCGGCCACGCGGAGCCGACAAGGAAGCGCTCAAGGAAGAGTTGCGGCGGCAGATGGCCGATGCCGAGATCGTGGTCGTACTGGCAAGCCAGTATGCGCGCGATCCCGTGCTGACGGAGTTCCAGGCGCTCTACGCCAAGGCCTGCGACAAACCCCTGCTGGTAATAGAGCCCTTCGGCACGACGCAACCCGTCCCGTCGCGACTGCTGGAACTGGCCGACGAGGTCGCTCCCTGGAACGAACGTGCGCTCGCGGACGCCGTGCGCCGCCAGGCGCGCCACGAGGAAACGTCGCGCTGGGACGTCATCGAATTCAAGCTTGATTGACCGCCAGCAGAGGCGGAATGGTCTCCGGCTGCGCGGAGTACAGCGCTACCACCGTTGCCGTGGCCTCGGTGGCCGCTGGCTGTGACAGCGTACGGCACTGAGCGAACAACTCCACGATCGACCGTGCGCAGGCTTCGATTTCCTGATTCGACATTTTTCGCACTGTCGCAGCCACGGCCGACTCGCCGGACATCGGGCGTGCTGCCGACAGCCGCTGCATCAGGTCCCGCAGGCTCGCGCGTGTCTCACGAGGCAGTTCAGCCGGATCCAGCTTCTGCAAATGCTCTGAGAATGCATTTATAACTCTTTGTTTTATTGGATCCGCAGTGGTCAATGCGAGCGTTGCGCCGAAAAGTTTCTCCCAGGCGGCATTCATGATCCACGCACCCTGATTCTAAAGTCCGGGTAGCTGCCGCGCACCCTGACAGTCCGGGCCACGCAGCTCACCTGATTTCTAGATGTTGGCTTGTTAGAGAATATTCGATGTGTCAATCGGATAGGCCGACTATATCGCCGTCTTTCTGGTTATGACAAGGCCGAATTCCCGGAAGCGCCGAGGCTCGGCGGTGCGGCTGACGGAGCGGATTCGGGGCCGCTCCGCGGGCCTCGGCGTCCGGCGGCTCGACACGCAGCCCCGGCGGACCCTTGCCGTCGCCGATCGTGGCCCATGTTTCATGTTGAACCGCACCGTCGTATTGCGCTATTTTTCTGGAATTCTATGAAGCTAAAAAGAATTGACGGGGGATCGCGCCATGAAGAATCAGGCCGACCGGGAACTCGTTGCGACACTCGCCGCTCTGGCGCAGGCGACGAGGATCGCCATTGTGCGACTGGTGAGCCGCGCAGGGGAAAGCGGTATCGCCGCCGGTGAGATCGCGCGCAGCACGGGCACGCCACCTTCGACGCTGTCGTTCCATCTCAAGGAAATGACGCAGGCCGGACTGCTCAAGGCACGCAATCAGGGGCGGTTCATCTATTACTCGCTGGCCGACAAGGCGATCCTCGAGGCAGTGGGGTTTCTGAACGACTGCCTCAGGGCAGCGCATCCGCGGGCACCGGTGCCGGAAGCGGCCCCCGAGTCGGGCCACCGAACGGTAGCCAGAGCCAAACGCGGCCGCGGCGGGCATGATGAGCCCGACGATGGCCAGCTCAACATCTTCGGAGACTGAGCGCCCGCTGCAGGTGTCGTCGAGTCGATGAGCCGCCAACCGCCGGACTCGCCATCCTGCGACAGGCGAAAATGGAGCCGCCTCCGGCAGTTTGAGAAAATGGATCGAGCCGCCCGGCGTCCTGACGCCGAAGGCTGACACGCAAGGAGAGCCTCATGAGTCAGCCGCCCGGTCCGGCGCCCGATTCCCCGCTGGATCCCGCGTCGCAAGGTCAGCTTCGCCAGCTTCGGTTCCCGGTGGAGCTGGAGCGCGAATTCCGCCGTCAGCATCGCGACGCCGTGCGGCCCACGACCCGGCTGGGGCTTGTCGTGGCCCTGCTCACCACGATCGGCTTCACAGTGATTGATCACACGGCACTCACGGGGATCACGCCCGTTTCGGACTACGTGCGCTTCGGCCTGCAGCTGCCGATCATCGTGGTATGTCTGCTGGCCACGGATCTGCGTTTCTACCGGCGCTGGTACGAGACCGCGGCTACCGTCGGCGCAGCCCTGTTCGGCATCGGCACGGTGATCATGGCGGCGAGTGCGGCACCGGACCATGCGCCACTCGTCGGCTCGCGGCTGCTGCTGGTGACCCTCTTCGTCTACTTCCTGGCCGGGTTGCGCGTGCGCGAGGCGCTGCTCGCCAACACCTGCGTGGCGCTGGTGCTGGCGCTCGCGAACCTGCAGGGGCTGTTCCCACCGGCCGTGGCGGTTTACCAGCTGTTTGCGCTCGCCTGCGCCAACGTCATCGGTGCCGCAGGCGCCTATGCGCTGGAATATGCAAACCGTCTGGCTTTCCTGGAGCGCAAGCAACTCGTCAGGGCGGCCTCGCACGATGGACTGACGGGCCTGCTGAACCGCCACGCCTTCGAGTCGGGGCTGCGCTCGCTCTGGGGGCAGGCGACGGCCCTGGGTCGGCGCGTCACCGTGATCATGATCGACATCGATGACTTCAAGGCCTACAACGACCTGCTGGGACACCAGGCGGGTGACGATTGCCTGCGGCGGGTCGCAGACGCCGTGCGCAGCGCAGTCGGCGACGGCCCGGGGCGATTCGTCGCACGCTATGGCGGCGAGGAACTTGTCGCCGTCCTCAGCGACAGCGACGAAGCGGGCGTCGCGCGCATCGCGCAGGAGATCGTCGCAGCGGTGTCGCGGGCCGGCATCGCGCATCCCGGCTCCGCTACCGCGGGACACGTGACGGTCAGCGTGGGCGCCACGTCCCAGGTGCCCGCGGCGCACCAGTCCCATGACTTCGCCGTGAAGATCGCCGATCGCGCGCTGTATACGGCCAAGCGCCAGGGGCGGAATCGCAGCATCTACGTGAGGGTACCGGAACCGGAGGGCAGCCAGCCGGTCTCGATCGCAAGCGCCGCGGTTCGAAGGCGCTGACCCGCGGGCGGCTCCGGCGCCCCGACCCCGCTGTACTCAGCGTACGCGCCTGGGTCCGAACGGGCCGGATGAGGCTTCCACCGAGACCTGGAAACTGCACGACTCTCCAGCCGCCATGGCGCCCACATTGACGACGCGCCGTGCGATTTCCTCGCCACGGTCGTCGCGCACGATCACGACCACGCAGTATTCCGCGGCTCCGGCATCCGGCGGCTGCTGGAAACTGCCTTCGACCCGGAAGATGGAGCGCGTGGGCCGCGCCTGTGGCAGGTCACCCGCGTCGAAGCGCAGGTAATGCTGGCAGGCGGGGCAGATCGCGGCACTGGCGAGGATCGTGGTCTTGCAGTGCGGACAGACCTGCGTCCTGCCGATGACGGTCTGCCGACCGGAACTCATCGACGGCCTGGCGTCATCCGCGGCCCGTCACGGCCGGGCTGCCGCGTTCGTCCCAGCCGAACTCCACCTGGCCACGCATGCGCGAACCCGCCGCAACGGTCACCGACCCGGCCTTGACGTCGCCCGCGATGACGCCGGTCTCGAGCAACTCCACGCGCTTCGCGGCGTCGATGTTGCCCTCGAGCTCACCCGCCACCGTGATGGTCGTGGCGCGCACCTGTCCCGTCAGCTTGGCACCGACCTCGATGACCAGGTTGCCGTCAACGGCGACATCGCCCTTGAAGGCGCCCGAAATGCGCAGGTGGCCGACGCCCTGCACCTTGCCCTCGATGCTGATGCCCGCTGCGATCACGGACTCGCGCGGCTCGGGTTTCACGGTGTTGATGGCCGGCAGCGCGCTGGCGGCCTGGCCGTTCGGACGCTCAGCCACGGCCGGCTCGCGGGACAGCGGCTCCAGCGGCAGAGGCTCGCGCGCTGGCGCGGACGGTTCACGGCCGATCGGGCTCGTCGACTTCTCGCTCCACAGGGCCATTTCCTCATCCTCCTCGGCAGATCTTGGCCCTATATACCGGAAAGCGTGGGCATGGCAGCGCAGCAAAAGCGTCGGCGCGCAGCGACACCCGCTCAATCCTGCAGGGGCTGGCCCAGAATTTCCTCGCGGATATCCGTGATCTCGCGGGCCCGGGAACTGCGGCCACCGGTGCAGTGTTCGCTGCGCGGGCAGCGTGTGCTGCGCGGACAGATGATGCGGGCCGAGTGGTCGATCGCGTCCTCGATCCAGGCGATATTGAGCACCTTCGCCGCCGTGCGCAACGCGTCGGCCGCGGACTTCGGGATGCGGGCCTCACCGTGATGCTTGAGACAGGCATCGAAGATTGAATAGACCACCGCTTCGGCGTCGGCACCGTTCGACTGCAGCGCCGGAGCCAGGTCCACTCCCACCGACAGCACGTGCGCGTTGCCGGCCATGTCCTGGGTACGCTGCGAGTGGCAGCAGTACAGCAGCACCCGGTTGCCGTCGTTCAACACGGAGATCTGCGACCCGCTGCGACTGCGATGGTCGTGGATCATGCGGAACACGGCCCAGTGAGGGCAGGGGTCGGTCACGCGCGCGAGATTTCCCCAGGGCAGCGGGATGCCGTTGCCGCGGTACACGGCGCGCAGGAAGCCCGGCGGATAGGCGTCGAAGAAATGCCAGTACGGATACGGCGAAACCTTGGTCATGCGGCGCATGACCAGTGCAGGCGTGAGTTCGAGTCTGTGGCCGGCCTCGATACGGTGGCGCTCGCGGGCCAGGAAGCGCCGGAACGGGATCTTCGGGCACAGCAGCGCGCCCGCGAAGAAGCTGCACTCGAAGTCACGCCAGGCGTGCAGAACGTCGTGCGGCGTCATGGTGTGGCCCACGCTGGACTCGCCCTCGGGGCTCGCACCCATCGCCCCGCCGGTCGCATGCGGCGACTTCATGCCGTCGCCGCCGTGCAGGACCATGTGGCCGATGTGGGTCGCCAGGTCGAACTTGAGCCGCGCGGGGTCGTCCAGCAGCGCACGGTTCAGGTAGACGGTATGCGGCGGGTCGAAGAACGAGCGCAGGATGCTGCGGACCTCGCGGTCGGCGTCGCGCACCAGCCCGGGTTTACGGTCGAACCAGCGCAACTTCAGCCCGAGCCGCCGGCAGAGCCGGGGCAAGTCGTCCGCCTGCAGCGGGAAGCTGCGCTCGCCGACCTTGTCGGCCGCGCGTTCCAGGTCCGGGAAGTCGTTGTGTGAGCGCTCCTGATAGGCCCGGATCAGCAGCTCGGCGAACTGCCGGCCGCTGGTGCCGGTCTGCGCCAGCAGTTCCGGCAGCGCGGCCTGCAGCAGCTCCTTGGAGAACAGGAATGACGGCTCGAGCGGCAGGCGCTGCATGCCGCCGCGGCGGCGGCGCTCGGTCTTGACCTCATCGACGGCACGATCGTCGAGGAACCAGTTGACGTCGCGCTGAAACACACGCGCCAGCAGCCCGATGACATCCTCCGACGGCAGCCGCTTGCCGCTCTCGATCATGCTGAGATACGAGACCGAGGGCGCGGCGGCTGGATCGATCTGGACGCACCGTGTGGACAGCTCGTCCAGCGTCAGGCCGTTCTGGCGGCGCACCGTCTTCAGCTTGGTGCCGAGCAGGTGTCCCCTGTGGCTCATGGGTTTCATGCCGCTCTTCCTCAACGGAGTGGCCGGGTAGTGTAGCGACCCCCTGACCGTTGTGAAATTCACATTGTGAAATTTCGCAGGAGTGTGCGCCGCAGTGTGGTCGCGTACCTTTGACGTCCATGAACAGCCAGGGTCACGAATTGGCGGCCCGGAGTGTGCCCCCGATCGACGGACTGGCGTTGTCAGGCCCGGTGGCCGAGCGCCTCGACGCGCGGGTGGCCGACGATCTCGCCGCACGGGAACGCCCGCTCGGACCCGGGGTCGTGTTTTGGGGCCGGTTCCCGGTGGCGACCCGGCTGTTCACGGAAATGGCCAGGCGCGAGGATCTCGACGACTTCCTGACGCTGCCCGCCTGCGGACTGCTGAGCTGGCAGCACCGCCGGATCCATTCTGCGACATCGTGAAACTGTGACTGGAGACTCTACGAGATGAGCAAGCCCACGAATCTGCCGACCGCCGCCGACATCGCCCGCGACTGGCGCGACAGCCCGCGATGGAAGGGCGTCACGCGCCCCTACAAGGCCGAGGATGTCGTGCGCCTGCGGGGCACGATCCCGATCGAGCATTCGATCGCACGGCTGACGTCCGAGAAGCTTTGGCGTTACGTGAACGAGAAGCCGTTCGTCAACGCGCTCGGCGCACTGACGGGCAACCAGGCCATGCAGCAGGTGAAGGCGGGGCTCGATGCGATCTATCTCTCAGGCTGGCAGGTCGCGGGTGATGCGAACCTCGCAGGCCAGATGTACCCGGACCAGTCGCTGTATCCGGCTGACTCCGTGCCGGCCGTCGTCCGCCGCATCAACAACACACTGCGGCGCGCGGATGAGATCAGTCATGCCGAGGGCGACGACAGCGTCGACTGGTTCAAGCCGATCGTGGCCGACGCCGAGGCGGGCTTCGGCGGCGTGCTGAACGCCTTCGAGCTGATGAAGGCCATGATCGAGGCCGGTGCCGCGGGCGTGCACTTCGAGGACCAGCTGTCCTCGGCCAAGAAGTGCGGCCACATGGGCGGCAAGGTGCTGGTGCCGACCGCGGAAGCCATCAGCAAACTGGTCGCCGCGCGCCTCGCAGCCGACGTCAACAACGTGCCGACTGTGCTGGTCGCGCGCACGGACGCCGAATCGGCGACCCTGCTGACTGCCGACGTGGACGAGCGCGACCGGCCGTTCATCGACACGACCCGGGGCCGCACTGCGGAAGGCTTCTTCTACGTCAAAGCCGGCATCGAGCAGGCGATCGCGCGCGGGCTCGCCTATGCGCCGTATGCGGACCTGCTGTGGTGCGAGACCGGCACGCCCGACCTCGACGAGGCAAAGCACTTCGCCGAGGGCATCCACCGGCAGTTCCCCGGCAAGCTGCTCGCCTACAACTGCTCGCCGAGCTTCAACTGGAAGCGCAAGCTCGACGATGCCACGATCGCGAAGTTCCAGCGCGAGCTGGGCGCCATGGGCTACAAGTTCCAGTTCATCACGCTGGCGGGCTTCCACGCGCTGAACTACTCGATGTTCGAGCTGGCGCGCGGGTACAAGGCCTCGCAGATGACCGCCTACGTCACGCTGCAGCAGGCCGAGTTTGCCGCGGAGGCGAACGGGTACACGGCCACGAAGCATCAGCGGGAAGTGGGTGCGGGCTACTTCGACGACGTCACACAGACGGTGAGTGCCGGCCATTCGTCGCTGACCGCGCTGACCGGCAGTACGGAAGAGCAGCAGTTCCAGCACGGCTGATGCATCGATGGTGGCACCGTCAATGAGCGCCAGGAAAGCCGATCCGGCCGGGGTTCCGGGCACGACCGTGCCCGGAACCGCCGGGGCGCCGCGCGGCCGGTGGGACGGTCGCCGCGTCGAGGATGCCTTCGGGCAGGCCTTCCGGGCCGGCCAGATCGCGCAGCACGTCGTGGGTGCGTTCCTGCGCTACAACGCGCTGTTTCGCGACATCACGCAGCGCGCCCCGGAGCGTTTCGCGGATCGCGACTGGCGCGGCGCACAGCAGGATTCTGTCGAGCGCATCGAGCTCTACGACCGCTTCGTCGACATGGCGATCGCGGAGCTG
>CAYWMY010000039.1:0-13849 GCA_964459405.1 uncultured Steroidobacteraceae bacterium
CGCCGTCGTGTGAGGCCACCGAAACCGGTCTTCGGCATCCAGATCGGTTTCCCGGAGGCCGAATACTTGAGGTCGTTGCCGGAGCAGAACGCTTCGGTGCCGGCGCCGGTCAGGATCGCGGCCCAGAGGTCGTCGTCGGCCTCCCAGGCGTCGAAGATCTCCGCGAGTTCCTCGCAGGCCATGGGGTGCAGGCTGTTGCGCGACTCGGGGCGGTTGATCGTGACCTCGAGCAGGTGGCCGCGCCGTTCGACGAGGCAGTACTCATACCTGTCGCGCAGCTTCTTCGGACCCGGCGGGAACAGCTCGTTCATGCGCTGTGCCGTGAACGTGAAACGATTGCCGACGCCGAAGGAACGCACATGGATGCGCCGGCCCAGCGGATCCTCCTTCAGCATTCCCGCCAGCGTCTCGGCGTCGCCGTCCTGGCTCAGGGCAAGGAAGCGCTCGCCCCCGGCGAGCCGCCGGCCAACCACCAGCGCGTACGCCGGCTGGCCCTTCACGTACACGATCGTATAGGTCTCGATGGTGGCTTCGCCGTCGGCCTCCTGCAGCAACACGGGCGCCGGCAGGGCATCGATGCGCGCCTGCAGCGGCTCGCTGTCGCAGGTCTTCCATGTTGCGGGACGCGTGGAGTAGACGCCGACCGCGTACTTCGACATCCAGCCGCCGTTGGCACCCACGAAACCGTAACGGCCCGGCTCCGCGCGCAGCTTCTCGACCATCGAGGCGATCGCGTGCATCGAGTAGTTGTTGCCCGGCCCGCCGAAGTACGGCAGCCCGCCGGTGACAGTCAGTCCGCGCGGATCATCCGGCGACAGCCCGAGCTCGTCGCAGGCGACGTTGAACACCGGGATCGGGAAACAGCTGTAGAAATCGAAGTACGAGACATCGTCGGCAGCGATGCCGGCGGCCTCGAGTGCCGCCGTGGCCGCGAGGCGCGCGGCCGGTGAGGCGCCGAGGTCCTGCCGCTCCATGATCTCGCGCTCGGCGAGGGCGGCGTAGCCGTGCAGATACACCCACCGGCTCTCGGCGATGCCGAGCTGCCGGGCCCGACCGACCGTCGTGAGCACCACAGCCGCACCCTGGTTCACCTGGTCCCTGGCGATCAGACGCTGCGGATAGGGGTCGGCGATCATGCGGTTACGCTCACCGACCGTGATGAGATCTTCGGCCGTGTAGCCACTGACCGCCGAGCAGCTCCAGGGATTCGCGGCAGCGACGCGCGAGAACGGCGCGAACAGGCGGCCCATCTCGCGCGCATAGGCATCGCGCGTCATGCCGAGCCGCGCACGGCGCGCATTCTCGAACAGCGCGTAGCCCGCGGGCGCGCCGGTGACGCGGTGCTTGGCGTTGTAGTACGTGAGGAGGCCCTTGAGCCCCCAGCCGTGGTCCTC
This sequence comes from uncultured Steroidobacteraceae bacterium, assembly GCA_964459405.1. GTDB lineage: Bacteria > Pseudomonadota > Gammaproteobacteria > Steroidobacterales > Steroidobacteraceae > CAYWMY01. Next base: position 1,395 of record CAYWMY010000039.1, read on the forward strand.
GACCTGGCCCTCGACGTGCTCGGCCCAGTCACGCTTCTGTCCCTGCGAGGACAGGTGGCGCACGGTCGAGATCGCCTCGGCACCCGCGAGCAGCACGGCCTGCGCGCCGCCGGCCGCGAGTTCCTCGCAGAAGCGGCTCACGAGCTGCTGCGGCGTGTTGCCACCGGCCTTCTCCCAGAGTGCGTACCGGGGATTGATGCCGAGGCGTTTCGCTATGGAGCGCGGGAAATTGTCGGTCTTGCCGAAGGCGGCAGGCGCAGGGCCCGAGTCCTCGAACGTCCGTGTCGTCGCGATGACGTCGACCGCTTTGCGCAGCGCGTCACCGCCGCCGGCGTCGGCGAAGGCGCGCTCGGCCGCCTGCGCCGCGATGTCCGAAGGCGACAGCCCCTGGTAACCGGGCGCGTCGAGCCGTTCCGTGAATTGCCCGACCCCGATGAGGATCGGCGTGTTGTCTGCCACCGTCATGTTGTCACTCTCCGCTTGATCCCTGAATCGTACCCGTCACCCGCGTGCCAGCCGCCATCCGCCGAACGAGCCACGGCCCGTACCGGCAGCCACCCGCGTGTGGTGGCCGATGCAATATTCAGCGCGGCAGGTTCAACCCGCGTTGCGCGATGAGGTTGCGCTGGATTTCCGCCGAGCCGCCACCGACCACCATCATGATCGACTGCCTGAGGCTCTGCTCCAGGCGCCCGTCCGTGATCGCAGCCCGCGCGCCCTCGTGCAGCGTCCCGCCCATGCCCGTGATGTCCAGCACGATCTCACCCATGCGACTCATGAGGTCCGCCGTGAACGCCTTGCTGATGGCCGCTTCGTGCACCGGCACTTTGCCCCGCTCCATCATCATCACGCTCTGGATCATCAGCTGCCGTGCCGCCTCGATCTCCGCCGCGAGCATTCCGATCCGGTCACGGATCGTCGGATCGGCTGCGAGCGGCGTGCCCCGCGGGCGCGCCGCTCGCAGATACGCGAGCAGGCACTCGAACTCCGCGCGCAGCCGTGCGACGAAGCTCCCCATCACGATGCGCTCGGTGGCGAGTGCCGAGGTCAGGATCTTCCAGCCGCCGTTCAGAGGGCCGACGAGGTTCGCCGCCGGAATGCGCACGTTCTCCAGGACCTCCTCGCAGAATGTGTGACCGTACAGCGCCATCGACGGCCGCATCGTCAGGCCGGGCGCATTCATCGGCACGATGAACATGCTGATGCCCGCGTGCTTCGGCTGCGCCTGCGGATCCGTCCGCGCCGCGAGCCACATGTAGTCCGCGAACTCCGCACCCGTGGTCCACAGCTTGCGGCCGTTGATGACCCACTCGTCGCCCTCGCGCACCGCCCGGGTCGCGAGCGCCGCCAGATCGGAGCCGGCCTGCGGCTCGCTGTAGCCCAGGCAGAACGAGATCTCCCCGCTGCGGATCTTCGGCAGGTATCCGGCCTGCTGTTCGGGTGTGCCGAACATCATGATCGCGTGCGCCTGGATCTCGCTCTCACCGACCATCGGCGCCTGCGCCCGGTACAGCTCCTCCTTGAACGCCAGCTGCTCCATCGGGCTGCGGGCCTGGCCGCCAAAAGCCCTGGGCCAGCTCAGCGTCGTCCAGCCCTTCTCGCCGAGTGCCGCCGTGAACTCCCGGTCGATCCAGCGCTCGTGAAGCGGCTGCCGGTCGTAGCGCGCCTTGCGCTCTCCGGACCAGAATTCCGCGAGCCAGCGCCGCATCTCCGCGCGGAACTGGTTGCCCGCCGGCCCCAGGTCGTGATCCGGCAGATCGCCGCCTTCGTCCAGCAGGTACCGCGCCAGCTCCTCGCGCGCCCGGCGCACACCGCCCAGCCGCACCAGGTCTGCATGCACGCGCCGGAAATGCCGCGGCGCCTCGTGTTCCTCCGAATAGCCGATCGCACCGTAGGTGTGATGGGTTTCCAGCGACACCTGCCGCAGTGCCGGGCCCGCGAAGGCGTACGCCGCCCTCGCATAAAGACGCCACACGGGATCCTCCTGGTCGAAGGCCGCCGCCGCCTGCATCAGCATCGGCCGCACCGCGTCGAGGCTCATCAGGCACGTTGCCAGCTTGTGCTGGATCGCCTGGAACTTCCCGATCGGCTGGCCGAACTGCTGCCGCTCCTTCGCGTATTCGACCACCAGCTCGAACGCGCGGCAGGCCGCGCCGAACGCCCGCGCCGCGAGGCCCAGGCGCGCCAGCAGGTTCAGGTCCATCGCCCGCGCAGCCGCGATCGGGAGCACCGCGGCCGGCGTGTTCTCGAAACCCAGCTCCGCCAGCGCAGGCACCGCGAACCCCGGCGTCTCGACCACGGTGAGTCCCGCGGCGTCGCGGCGCACCAGCGCCAGCACCGGCCCCGGCTCCGCGAGCACCAGCACGTGGCTGGCACTCGCGACATCCTCGACGAACGCGATGCGGCCGTTCAGCACACCATCCGCGAACACCGCGGCGCCGGCGTTCGCATCGCCGTCGAAGCCGCCGAACGCGATGCTGACCGTGGCCTCACCGCGTGCGACCGCGCCCGGCAGGGCACCCCACTCGCCGCCGGCGCCAGACCCCGCGCCGGTCAGGTTCACGAGCCCCGCACCCATCAGCGGCGCGGGACATCCGGCACGTCCGAGTTCCTCCAGCACGACCAGCAGCTCGCGCAGCCGCCCCTGCGCCGGATCCGAACCCAGCGCCGTGATGCCCATCGCCGCCAGCTCGCGCCACACCGCGCCGACCTGCGCCGCATCCCGTGCCCGTGCCTCGGCGCCGTCGACCGGCCAGCGCTCCGCCAGGAAATCCCGCACCGACTCCCGCAGCATCCGCCGCTCGTCCTCCGACGGCAGACTCGCGCTCTCGTGCTTCAACGGTTCGGAATTCATCGCTGCGCCCCCGGGTGTGACGGCCAGCGTCGCTGGGCCGGTGCGCCCCGACGCGGAGCGCATTCGGCCGTTATCGTACATCGCCCGGCGTCCGACTCACGCGAGGAATACCCGCACCGCGGACGCACCTCAGGACGAGCCCGCCGTGGCGGTGCCCGGTCGCCCGTCACGCCGCCAGAGCAGACCGAACGGTGGCGGCCGGTAGTCCGACGGCAGGCTGGCCCCGGGAATGGCGGCGTGATTGCCATCGCGCAATGCGCTGTAGTGCGGCGACATGATCTCGATGCCGGCCTCGTGGAAATGGTCGAGGATGTTCGTGTGCAGGTCCGAGTAGATCCGGGCCATGGCCTGCGCGTTGTGGGTATACGCATTCAGCTCGTGGCGGACATAGAAGTCCTCCAGCGCCGCGCGCAGCACGAAGGGTGGCGGATCGCCGGCGATGTCCGGCGTCGCGCGTGCGGCCGCGATCAACAGCTCGCTGACCCGCTGCCAGGGCACGTCATAGCCCATCGTGACGCTGGTGCTCAGGACCAGCCGCCCCTCGGCCGCCTGACGCGAGTAGTTCGTGATGTGCGCGCCGAGCACGAGCACGTTCGGAATGGAGATGTCGACGTTCTTGATGGTCCTGAGTTTCAGCGCCAGAAGATCACAGGCGATCACGTCACCGGTCGTCTCGCCGATCCGGACGCGATCTCCCGGGCTCAGTGCACGCATGTAGACCAGCACGATCCCGGCGACCATGTTCGCGATCGCCGCCGTCGAGCCCAGCGACAACAGGACGCCCACGAACACCGATACACCCTGGAATGCGCGCGAGCCGGATCCGGGCAGGAACGGGAATGCGATCACGACCGCCAGCGCGAGTACGAAGAACCGCAGGATCTGATAGGTGGGCTGCGCCCACTCCGGTGGAAAGTTCGGCAGCACCGTGCGGGAGCCGGCGATGCCATTCATCACGAACCGCAGTGCCGCCAGCAGGTAGCGCGTACCGAGCACGATGATCGCCAGATAGAACAGATTGGGCAGGAACGACAAAATGCCCTCGCTCGCCCAGGAGAGCGCATTGCGTACCGTTTCCTGCGCCGATCGTGCGAGACCCTGCGTGGCCGGGAAGCGCATCAGCACGAAGTCGGCTGCGCCGAGGGCGATGAGCAGCATCAGCAGCCAGCGCAGCGTGCCCACACCGCGACTGACGATCAGCAGCGAGTGCCTGATGGAGAAGATCTTCACGTCACCAATGCGGATGTCCCGCGCACGACGTCGCATCCGCTGCAGCAGCGCGCGCCCGGCGCGTGTGAGTCCCCGGTGGACCAGCGCGATCGCGATCGCGGCGACGACAATCGCGACGAGACTCCAGACGAAGGACAATAGCAGCGCGCGACCGGAGCGGGCTTCGAGGTCCGCGGCGAGCGTCGCACGCAGGATCGCCGCGTGGTCGGCCGCGAGCTGCCGGCGCGTGCGGCCGAGCGGATGCGCGTCCTGATCCGTGACCGACGCGACGAACTCCGGCCCGATGAACACGTCGACGGAATCGGCCTCGTATTCGGTGCGCAGTGCATCGACACCGAGGTCCGGCACAGCCATGGCCCGCGCGAGCCGATGCTCGATGGCGGCGGCGCGCGCCTCGACCGTGAGATCGCCGATGGGCGCGTGGACGAAGAACAGTGTGCGGCCGCGGAACCGCACCGGCGCGCCGCTCGAGGCCGAGGACCGTTCCAGAACCTCACGCCCCCCGACCTCGCCATCAGGCTCCGCGGATGCGGCAGCCCGCACCGCGCCGGTTCCGACCAGCAGCATGGCAAGGGTTATCATCGCGACGAACAGGCTGCGGCAGCGCCGCCGGCTCGCGTGTCGGGCCTTCGCAACCGCAACCTCCAGCGGGCTGGAAGAAGGAGTGTTCGTGAAGGTCACGGCGTTCGGCATAGTCTGCGTCGTCCCGCTGTTCGCATCGCTGGCCGGCTGTCGCGACGACCGCCCGGTCACCCCATCCGCGTCACCTGAAGTCTACTCAATCCGCGTCGAGCCAGCCTCGCTGGTGCTGGTGGCCGGCGGCGGTGCGCAACTCGCCGCACAGGCCGACGACGTGCGTGGCGAGACCGTGGGCGGGGTATCGTTCTCCTTCGCGAGCGCCGATCCGCGGATCGCCAGAATCTCGGCGACCGGCCGGGTCAGCGCGCCGGGCCCGGCCGGCAGGACCGAAGTTCGCGTGGCGAGCGGAGGTCGTGCCTTCGCCGTGCCCGTGGCCGTGAATGCCGGGCCGGCCGCGCGCGTGGACCTGGTCGAAGCGCCGGCCGCCCAGGCCGCAGCGGGCGAATCGCTGGGCACTGTGCGGGTTCGGCTGGTGGATGCCCACGGTAACGCGATCGGCGACAGGCCTGTCGAATGGCGGATCACGCAGGGTGGCGGCACGCTGATCGACGCCACACCCCGCACGGGTGCCGATGGCGGCGCCACGGCACAGTGGCGGGCCGGGCCGGGCGCGGGCGCACAGACAATCGAGTTCATGAGCGAGGGCCTCGTGCCCAGAGTGTTCTCGGCTCTGGCCCACGCGGGTCCCCCGGCACTGCTGCAGCTGCGACTGGCCGGCAGTTCCGAAGATACGCCTGCGGGAGTCGACGCCGGCCAGCCGGCAGAGCTGACGGCGACCGTCACCGATGTGCATGGCAACGCCGTGCCTGGTGCGGAGGTCGTGCTCGATCCGGCCTCGGCATGCGGCTTCGAGGGCGGGCGGGCGACCACCGATGATGCGGGGACCACGCCGCCGTTCGCGTGGACACCGCGAGCCGCGAGAGCCTGCCGGATCACGGCGCGAGTCGGGAATACCGAGGTCGGCGCGACACTCGACGTGCGGATGAAGGCAACCCGGCCACCGCAGCGCCGCTGAGGACGCCGACGCCCGCGGCCGGTGCGACTGCGGGTCGGTTAGACTGCGGCACCGTGCATCACACCCAGAGGCCACTGTGTCGCTCTATCAGGACGCCTGCCGCTGCATTCCTGGCGGCGTGAATTCCCCCGTGCGCGCCTTCCGCGGTGTCGGCGGCGAACCCGTGTTCTTCGCGCGCGCGCGGGGCGCGCACGTCGAGGCGGTCGACGGCCGGCGCTTCATCGACTACGTGGGTTCGTGGGGACCGATGATCCTGGGACACGCCGATCCGCGTGTGATCCGGGCCGTGCAGGAAAAGGCGGCCGACGGCCTGTCGTTCGGCGCGCCGACCACGATCGAGACCGAGCTCGCCCGGGCGATCATCGCGCGCGTGCCGTCGATCGAACTCGTGCGCATGGTGAACTCGGGCACCGAGGCGACGATGAGCGCGATCCGCCTGGCGCGCGGCTTCACGGGCCGCGACCTGATCGTGAAGTTCGAGGGCTGCTACCACGGCCACTCGGATTCGCTGCTCGTCAAGGCGGGCTCGGGCGCGCTGACGCTCGGCGTGCCGACTTCCCCGGGTGTGCCGGCGGATTTCGCGAAGCACACGCTGACACTCGGCTACAACGACACAGCCGCGCTCGAGGCCTGCTTTGCGCTGCACGGCGCGCACATCGCGGGCGTCATCGTCGAGCCCGTGGCCGGCAACATGAACTGCATTCCGCCCGTGCCGGGATTCCTCGAACGCCTGCGCGCACTGTGCACGGACCACGGCGCGGTGCTGATCTTCGACGAGGTCATGACCGGCTTCCGCGTCGCCCCCGGCGGCGCGCAGCAGCTCTACGGCATCCGCCCGGACCTGACGACGCTCGGCAAGATCGTGGGCGGTGGCATGCCGGTCGGCGCCTTCGGCGGACGCCGCGACATCATGTCGCAGCTCGCGCCCCTCGGCCCCGTCTACCAGGCCGGCACGCTGTCGGGCAATCCGGTCGCGATGGCCGCGGGCCTGGCCACGCTCGAGGCAACGGCGGCGCCCGGCTTCTACGCCGCGCTCGCCGCAAAGACCACGCGGCTGGTGCGCGGACTCGAGGATGCCGCGCACGCGGCCGGCGTGCCCTTCTGCACCAACCACGTCTGCGGCATGTTCGGACTGTTCTTCACCGGCCAGGGACCGGTGCAGAGCTATGCGCAGGCGACGGCCTGCGACGTCGATGCCTTCAGACGCTTCTTCCACGCCATGCTCGACGAGGGGGTCTACCTCGCGCCCTCCGCGTTCGAGGCCGGTTTCGTGTCCATCGCGCACGGCGACGCCGAGATCGATGCGACGATTGCGGCGGCGGCGCGCGCATTCCGCGGCCTGCGCACCGGATCCTCGCGCCCGCCGCAGTGATCCTGATCGCGATCAACATGCCGCGCGCCCTGAGAACGGGCCCGCCATGAAGGCCGCCGCCCGCTGCGCCCGGCGGTAGCACCGTGCGCGCCACGGCCGCATTCCTGCTGGCGATCGCGGGCACGATGCTCGGCGTCGCAATCGTCGCGTATCCGCTCTACCAGCTCGCGCACGGCCTCGATCCGGACTGGCCGTTCCACAAGATCATGAGCCGGTCCTGGCAGCTCGCGATGCTGGCCGCCGTGGGCATCGTCGTCTGGCGGCTGCGGCTGCGCGGCCGCGGCGACTGGGGCTATGGCCTGCCGCGCCGCACATTCCTGCGACAGTTCGGCCTCGCGCTTGCGCTGGGCGTGATCACCATGCTGCCGATGAGCGCGGTGATGGTCGGCTTCGAGCTGCGACCGCTGCGCGCCGACATCGATGTTGCACGTCTCGTGCACCTGCTGCTCGCCGGCCTCGCGAGCGGCCTCGCGGTCGCGCTGTTCGAGGAGACGCTGTATCGCGGACTCATGTTCACGGCCGTGCGCCGCGAATCCGGACTGCTGCTGGCCACGCTCGCGACCGCGACCGTCTATGCCGCGACGCACTTTCTCGCCAGGACGCGTATCGCCGCGGACGAGGTCGACTGGCTCTCCGGTTTCACGATGCTGGCCGGCACGCTGCGCTGGTTCGCCGACCCGCTCGGCATGCTGGATGCCTTCCTGACGCTGCTGCTGATCGGCGCGCTGCTGGCGCTGGTGCGTCACTGGACCGGTGCGATCGCCGCGACGATGGGACTGCACATGGGCTGGGTGTGGGTGTTGAAAGTGACCATCGGCGTGACGCAGCCGCCCGGCGACGTGGCCGGAACCTTTCTCGTGAGTCGCTTCGACGGCTTCACGGGCTGGCTGGTCGCCGGCTGGACCCTGCTCGTGCTGCTGGTGCTCGTGCGCAGCCGCGCGCGACTGCAGGGCCTGCGGGAACCCGGTACCGCGCGGCGGTGAGGCGGGGCTGCGCGGTCCGCGGTGCCGCCGCCGCGACCCTCAGCCGGATCGCTGGTCGCTGGTGAGGATCAGCTGCGACAGCTGCTGCAGGCGCCGGCGCGGGTCGGTCATCTCGAGCAGCGCCTGCTTGTCGGGCATCGCCATGGGCAGCACTTCGCAGAGGCGGAATCCAACCCACGACGAATCATTGAAATGGCGCTCGACGCGCTCGTACACCTGACCCAGCTCGGTGACGACACGGCGCGCCGCGTCGGCGAGCGCCCTGAACTCGGACGGCACCGCGAGCGGCGGATCGGCCGGAACGTCCTCGACCCGGCCCACGAGCAGCCCATCAGGCTGGTGTCGGGTCTCGACGACACGCAGACGCTGCTGGCCGAGGCAGGAGATGCCGAGCAGCCCGCCGTCGAGGCGATTGAAGTCGACGATGCGCGCCTCGGTGCCGACGGCGACCGTTTCCACGCCGGTGCCGACTTCGCGGCCACGCAGGATCATGACCACGCCGAAGCCGGTGTCGTGGCGCATGCAGTGGCGCACCATGTCGAGATAGCGCTGCTCGAAGATGCGCAGCGGCAGCGGACCGCCCGGGAACAGCACGGTGTTCAGCGGAAACAGCGGCAGTTCTCGCATCTCAGGCATGACCGCACCTCCGGCTTCGGGCCGACTGCGGGACTGTGGACCCCGGCGACAGGCACCCTGTCCATTGAGGACAACGGCGCCGGTTCCCAGGCGGCAGGGACGATCTTCCCCCAGCTGTCGCACGGTATTCCGACGCGCCGGACTGCAACGCTGCCGACATGGCTACTCGGCCTCGGCATCCTCACCCCAGCGGGGCAGCAGCTCGTGCTCCACACCGAGATGATCCAGCACCCGCGCGACGAGGTAGTCCACGAGCCCCTCGACCGTGACCGGCTGGTGATAGAAGCCCGGGTTCGCGGGCAGTATGACCGCTCCGGCCTCGGCCGCCGTGAGCATGTTCCTGAGGTGAATCATCGAAAACGGCGTCTCACGCGGCACCAGCACCAGCGTGCGCTTCTCCTTCAGCATCACGTCCGCCGCGCGCTCGATCAGCGACCGGCTGGTGCCGGCGGCGATCGCCGAAAGCGTGGCCATGCTGCACGGGCACACGGCCATCGCCCGCGGGGCACCGGACCCGCTGGCCACACAGGCCGTCCACTCCTCGTCGCCGTGGACCAGCAGCTGGCCGTCGGCCGCACCGAAGCGCCGCGCGAGCACGCCCGCCGTCTCCGCATTCCGCCCCGGCAGCTTCAGGTCCGTCTCGGTCCCGATCACGACACGCGCCGGCTTCGAGAGCATCAGGTGCACGCGACAGCCCGCCCGCAGCAGGCACTCCAGCAGCCGCAGTCCGTACTGGGCACCGGACGCACCCGTCAGCGCCAGGGCGATCCGGTCCTCGCGGGCCCGCGACTGCCGCTTGCCGGTGTTCATGCCGCACTCCTCGCCCGCAGGGCCGCGAGCAGCCTGTCATGCAGTCCGTCGAAGCCGCCGTTCGACATCACCAGCACATGGTCGCCGGCGCGCAGCTCGGCAGTGAGCTCTACCACCAGCGCCTCGATATCGGTGGCCACGCTGCCGCGACCCGCGAGCCGTTCGGCGATCGCCTGCAGGTCCCAGCCCAGATCCGGCGGCCGATAGAACCAGACGCGGTCCGCGATCGCGAGCGATCCCGGCAGTTCCTCGCGCTGCACGCCGAGCTTCATGGTGTTCGAGCGCGGCTCCAGCACCGCGACGATGCGCGCCGCGCCCACGCGGCGGCGCAGACCCTCGAGTGTCGTCGCGATCGCGGTCGGATGGTGCGCGAAATCGTCGTAGACGGTGACGCCACCCGCGATGCCGCGCACTTCCATGCGCCGGCGGATGCCGCGGAATTCCGCGAGCGCGGCAATCGCACGAGCGGGCTCGACACCGGCCTGGCGCGCGGCCGCGATCGCGGCGAGCGCATTGTCGACATTGTGCAGGCCGATCAGATCCCACCGCACGCGCCCGACCGGCGCGCCCGCATGCAGCACCTCGAACGCGCTGCCGTCGGCGGCGGTGAGCGTCGCGGTCCAGTCCGCGGCGACTCCACCCGCGCTCGTGAAGCGCTCCTGCGGCGTCCAGCAGCCGCGCGCGATGACTTCGTCGAGCGCAGGAGCCCGGGCATTCACGATCAGCCGACCGCGGCCCGGCACCATGCGCAGCAGCAGATGGAACTGCTGCTGGATCGCGGCCAGGTCCGGATAGATGTCGGCGTGGTCGAACTCGAGGTTGTTGAGGATCGCGGTGCGCGGCCGGTAATGCACGAACTTCGCACGCTTGTCGAAGAACGCGGTGTCGTACTCGTCGGCCTCGACCACGAAAGGTCCATCGGTGTCTCCGAGGCGCGCCGAGAAGTCGAAGTTCGCGGGCGCGCCCCCGACCAGAAAGCCCGGCCGCAGGCCGGCGTGTTCGAGGATCCACGCGACGAGGCTCGTGGTCGTGGTCTTGCCGTGCGTACCGGCAATCGCAATGCCGTGGCGCCCGCGCAGGATCTCGCGCGCGAGCCATTCGGGCCCCGAGGTGTACGGCAGGCCGTCGTCGAGCAGCCGTTCCACGAGCGGCCGGCCGCGGCTCATGACGTTGCCGACCACGACCACGTCGGGTGCAAGGTCGAGCTGCCCGGGATCGTAGCCCTCGATGAGCCGGATGCCGAGCGACTCGAGCTGCGTGCTCATCGGCGGATAGACGTTGGCGTCCGAGCCCGTGACGCGATGACCTGCGGCCCTGGCGAGCGCCGCGACGCCCCCCATGAACGTGCCGCAGATGCCGAGGATGTGAATGTGCATGGAGTGCGAACCCCGGAGCCCCTGCCGTATCAGCCTGCCGGCGGAAACAACACGCCGGCCACGGCTGCACCGGCCAGGAAATAGGCGATCGAGATGCCCATCGCCGTGAGCATGCCCGTGTCGAGCGCCGTGCGCAGGATGTGTCCGACCACGAACAGGTACCAGATCAGTGTCACCACGGTCACCGCCCACACCAGGAAGGCGACGGGATAGGGGCCCTTCGCGGTCTCGCGCAGTTCCAGCAACAGCAGCATCAGCGGGGAAACCATCACGCTCGTGCCCATCAGCGCCGAGGCAGTCTGCCGGTAGCGGTGGGTGCGCCGCGCGAGCGCAAGGACCAGCCGGAAGAACGCGAGCGTCAGCGCCAGGTCGGCCGACGCCAGCAGCACCACGGGCCGCGCGCCGTAGGCGACCCAGGCCTGCGCCGCGCTCGCGAACCAGTACAGCGTCGCGAGCAGCACGAACAGACTCGCGGAGGCCGGCACCGCGCTCGCGTCACGGCGCCAGAGGCAGATGTCGAGAAACAGTCTCAGATAGGCCAGCATCCCCACGCCCTGGTGTCCTGCAGATGTCCGCGTCTGCTGAGCTCGCTGGCCCGCAGCGTCGGGCGTGCCGCCTTTTGGGCCCGCCCCGGCGCACCGGCATAATGGCGCGCCAGTTCGATTGTAGCGAAGCGATCTTCCAACGTGCCTGCCTCCCTGCTCGTAACCGACGCCGCGCGTCTCGCCGATACGGTGGCCGCGTTCGCCGACCACCCCACCATCGCGCTCGACACCGAGTTCATGCGCGAGCGCACCTACTATGCGCGGCTCTGCCTGCTGCAGCTCGCGAGCCACGCGCACATCGCGCTCATCGACCCGCTCGCGGCGACCGACCTCGCGCCCGTCGCGGCGCTGCTGCGCGATCGCAGGAGGACCAAGATCCTGCATGCGGCGCGCCAGGATCTCGAGGTGCTGCTGCCGCTGCTGGGCGGCGTCGCGGCCCCGGTGTTCGACACGCAGATCGCCGCGGCGCTGCTCGGCCACCCCGCGCAGATCGGCTATGGCGAACTGGTCGCACGCATCACCGGCATCGCGCTCGCCAAGGGGCACGCGCGCACCGACTGGGCGCGCCGGCCGCTGTCGACGGAGCAGCTGCACTACGCGGCCGACGACGTGCGGCACCTCGAAGCCCTGCGTGAAGAGCTCGGTGCGCGTCTCGATGCGCGCGGCCGCCTGCCGTGGCTGCTCGAGGACTGCCGCGCGCTCGAGGACGCTTCGCTCTACACGACCGAACCCGCACTGGCCTGGCAGCGCTTCAAGGGCGTGGAACGCATGACACCGCCGGAACGGGTGGTGCTGCGCGCGCTCGCGGCCTGGCGCGAGTCACGGGCGATGCGCCGCGACCTGCCACGTGGCTGGATCCTGACGGACGAGACCCTGCGGGAGGCCGCGCGACAGCGGCCGGCGACGCTCGCGGGGCTCGCGGCACTGCCCGGCATGGCGCCGGGCCTGGTCCAGCGCAGCGGCGAGGAACTGCTGGCGCTGATCGCGGCTGCGCG
>CAYWMY010000040.1:0-1887 GCA_964459405.1 uncultured Steroidobacteraceae bacterium
TCGCGGACTGATGTGCCTGCCACCCGCAGGAAAGGACGCGGAGGATTCGCGCCACTGGTTTCGCGAATTGCGCCAGATCCGCGACGATCTTCGGGGGGTCGGCCTGGTGCTCGATGTGTTGTCGATGGGAATGAGTGCAGACTTCGAGGTCGCCATCGAAGAAGGGGCCACGCACGTGCGCATCGGAACGGCGTTGTTCGGCCCGCGGAGCTGAGCAGCGCGCCCGGATGCCGCGCGCATGGACGCCGCGCCGCTGGCCGTCTATCGTTCCCGACGATTCCATGTCCCGGAGCCCGACGACATGCCCGTGAGTCACGACCTGCGTCGCTTCTACATCGATGGCCGGTGGATCCGGGAGACCGGACGCGAGGCCTTCGCGATCGTGAACCCGGCGACCGAGGAAGCCATCGGCGAGATCGATCTGGCGACGACGGCGGATGTCGATGCGGCGGTCGACGCGGCACGGCGCGCCTTCCCCGGCTACGCCGCTTCGAGTCGCGCTGACCGCCTTGCACTGCTGGAGCGGGCGCTGGCGGCCTACCAGGCGCGCCACTCCGAGATCGCCGCAGCCATCAGCGACGAGATGGGTGCGCCCGTGTCTCTCGCGCGCGGCTCCCAGGCCGGCATCGGTGTCGGCCACCTGAAGACCATGATCCGCATCCTCAGGGATTTCCCTTTCGAGGAACAACAGGGCGGCACACGGCTGTTGCTCGAGGCCGCCGGAGTCTGTGGTCTGATCACGCCCTGGAACTGGCCCATCAACCAGATCGCCTGCAAAGTGGTGCCGGCTCTTGCGGCCGGTTGCACCATGGTGCTCAAGCCGTCCGAGTATGCGCCGCTGTCCGCCGCGCTCTGGACCGAGGTCATGCACGAGGCCGGTGTGCCCCCGGGAGTGTTCAACCTGGTCTACGGCGACGGCGCCACCGCCGGAGCGGCTCTTTCCGGCCATGCCGGAATTGACCTGGTGTCGTTCACGGGATCGACACGCGCGGGCGTGGAAGTCGCGCGCAATGCGGCCCCGACCGTCAAGCGTGTTCACCAGGAGCTGGGCGGCAAGTCGCCCAGCCTGATCCTGGACGACGCCGACCTCCCGCAGGCTGTGCGCAGGAGCGTCCGGCACGTGTTCCAGAATTCCGGGCAGTCCTGCAACGCACCGACCCGGCTCATCGTGCCCCGGCGGCGGCTGGACGCCGTCGAGTCGCTGGCACTGGCGTCGACGCTCGAGATCAGGGTGGGTGATCCTCGCGATCCGGCCACCGACATGGGCCCGCTCGTGTCGCGCGTCCAGTACGAGCGGGTCCAGGCATACATCGAGAAAGGGATCTCCGAAGGAGCACGGCTGATCACCGGCGGGGCGGGACGACCCGACGGCCTGGCACGCGGGTATTACGCGCGCCCGACCATCTTCAGCGATGTGCGCAACGACATGACGATCGCGCGCGAGGAAATCTTCGGGCCGGTGCTCAGCATCATTCCCTGCGATTCCGAAGCGGAAGCCGTGCGGATCGCCGAGGACACGCCGTACGGGCTCGCGGCCTACATCTGGACCGCGGATCCCGCACGCGCGCTGCGCGTGGCCCGTCAGATCCGCGCCGGTGCCGTACAGGTCAACGGCGCCGACCTGAGCCTGGACGGGCCTTTCGGCGGCTTCAAGCGCTCCGGCAACGGCCGCGAATGGGGCGTGCACGGCCTGCGGGAATTCTGCGAGCTGAAGGCCGTCGTTGGCGCATGAGCCGGACGCACCGGCACAGCTCCCATGCGGCGGGCACATGCGAGCCGCGTGGCGTTGCCGCAGATCACGCAGGCGCGACGCGGAACATCGCGGGCTGCGACAGGGCGGCGGGTGCAGGCGACGCGACCGGACCCGGCTGTACGGCGCATGGTCAA
>CAYWMY010000040.1:1897-3975 GCA_964459405.1 uncultured Steroidobacteraceae bacterium
CTAGAATGCGGCGGCCCGGGGAGTTTCGGACCTTGAACGACGTGACACTGGCCTTCATCGGTGGCGGCAACATGGCGAGGGCCCTGATCGGGGGGCTGCTGACCCGCGGCTGGTCCGCCGGCAGCATGACGGTGGCCGACACCGAGGCGAGCCAGCGCGAACAGATCCGCAGCCTCTTTCCCGGTGTCACAGTGGTCGCGGACGGTGCAGCTGCGGTCCGCGACCGGAATACCTGGGTGCTGGCGGTGAAGCCCCAGCAGCTCAAGGAGGTCGCCCTGTCGCTGTCGCCCGCGTGTCGCGGTGCGCGTCCGCTCGTGATCTCCGTCGCGGCCGGCATTCGCGCCGGTGCCATCCGTAGCTGGCTGGGCGGTGCGGTGCCGGTCGTCCGTTCGATGCCCAACCGGCCCGCGTTGATGGGAGCCGGCGTGACCGGCCTCTACGGCGCACCCGACGTGAGTCCTGTGGAACGCGAGCGCGCAGAACGCGTGCTGCAGGCCGTCGGCGCCACGGTGTGGGTGGATGACGAGTCGCTGATCGACGTGGTGACCGCCGTTTCCGGCAGCGGACCCGCCTACGTGTTCCTGATGATCGAGCTGCTGGAGGCCGCGGGCATCGCCGAGGGGCTCGACCACGTGACGGCCCGCAAGCTCGCAGTGGAAACCGCCTACGGGGCCAGCCTGATGGCCCGCGACCTGCCGGATCCGCCGTCGGCGCTTCGGGAGCAGGTCACCTCGAAGGGAGGCACAACCGAGGCCGCGCTGGCGGTGCTGCGCGACGCGGACCTGGCCGGGATCTACGCGCGTGCCGTGCGTGCGGCGAGATTGCGCGCGACCGAACTCGCGGACCAGTTCGGCTGATGGTCGCGCCAGCCGCGCCGACTGCGGGGGAGCAACCGTGATCCAGGCCATCGTGTTCGTGATCAAGACCCTCGGGTCGCTGGTGGTCGCGGTGTTCATCCTGCGACTGCTGCTGCAGCTCGCGCGTGCGAACTTCCGCAATCCCCTCGTCCAGGGCATCGTGCGGCTGACGAACTGGCTGGTCATGCCGCTGCGGCGGGTGCTGCCGCCCCTCGGCAAGGTGGACCTGGCGTCGGTGGTCGCGATACTGCTGGTCGAGACGGTGGCGGTGATCCTGCTCGCCGCGGTGCGCGGCTTCGGCGTGCCGGCCACCGCCGTGCTCGCGGGGGCCACGCTGCTCGGCGCGGTCATCGGGGCGATCGACATCGCGTGCATCGCCGTCTTCGTGCATGCGCTGCTGTCACTGCTGGCGCCCCGTGGCGACAGCCCACTGCACGCACCGGTCGCGTCACTGGCACAGCCAGTGCTCCGGCCGCTTCAGCGGCTGCTGCCCGTACTGGGTGGCTTCGACTTCTCACCGGTCATCGTGATCATCCTGCTGCAGGCCCTGCGCATCCTGCTGCTCGGCGAGTGGCCGCTGCTCGCAACGCTGATCGTGTGACGCGCGACTGGCTGCAACGGGACGGAGCGGACTGGGTGCTCGCGCTCAGGGTACAGCCACGTGCGCGGCGGGATGCTTTCGCCGGCACGACCGGCGACCGGCTGAAGGTCCGCATCACCGCGCCGCCGGCCGATGGCCGGGCGAACGAACATCTGCGACGCTGGCTCGCACACACCCTTCGAGTGCCGGTCGCCCGGGTGTTGATCGAGCGAGGCACCACAAGCCGGGACAAGCGCGTAAGGATCGTCGGCGTCGCGGATCTGCCGGCGTCGCTGCTGCCCATGGTCGAGGCGCCGGATCGGAGATCGCTCAGTTCCGACTCCGCATCCGACTGAAGAAACCGCATCGAAGAGCGTGCAGCGCTGGCTGCCCGTGTCACACGAGTTGCAGGAACAGCGTAAATTCCGCAGTGGAATTCACCTTCGCCCCTTCTGATGGCTGTTTTTCCGTGATATCGTGCGCCTCGCGTTCAAGCGGGGGCGGCTGAGGCCTCGACAAACCGATAATTGCAGGAGACACAAATGGCGAAGAAGACAACGGCGCCGACCAAATCCCAGATCGTCGCGACGATCGCCGATCACACAGACCTGCCGAAGAAGCAGGTCGCAGCGGTGTTCGAA
>CAYWMY010000040.1:3985-13834 GCA_964459405.1 uncultured Steroidobacteraceae bacterium
TCATCAAGAAGAGCCTGAAGGGCGCCGGCGTTTTCACGCTGCCGGGCGTCTGCAAGATGCGGGTCGTCAAGAAGCCCGCGACCAAGGCACGCGAGGGCACGAACCCGTTCACCGGCGAAAAGATCACGATCAAGGCGAAGCCGGCCTCCAAGCGCGTGCGTATCCGCGCGCTCAAGGGCCTGAACGAGATGGTCGGCTAGACCGGTCTCGAAGACGGGCGATTCGTCAGTCGAATAACCCGGGCGGCAGCATGGCCGCCCGGGTTTTTTGTGCCCGATTTCAAGCGAGGAAATCGGCGACCACCGCCGACAGCTCGGTGAGCCGGCCGTGGAAGAAATGAGTCGCGCCCTGCAGCATCACGAGCCTCGGCGGGGGAACGAGCCCCCCTGACCAGGTCCGCACCTGCGATGCGTCCACCAGTTCGTCCGCCGATCCCTGCACGATGAGCCACGCGCACGCCGGTGCGGGCAGCGCATGCAGCTGCATGCGCCCGACCGGCGGAGCGACAGTCACGAGCCGCTCGACCCTGCGTCGCGACGCCGCCGCGAGAGCGACGTACGCTCCGAACGAGAATCCGCCGAGCCAGATCGCGGCCTGCGGCCACCGGCCGAGCGCCCAGTCGATGACCGCGATCGCGTCTTCAACTTCGGCGGGCCCGCCGCCGTGACTCCCCTCGCTGGCACCCACACCGCGGAAATTGAAACGCACGGTTGCCGCGCCACACCGTGCCGCCGTGCGCGCCAGCGTCGTCACCACCTTGTTGTCCATGGTGCCGCCGAACAGAGGATGGGGATGGCAGACCACTGCGCAGTGGGTTGCGGCCTGCGCTTCGGGCTCGTACCAGCGCGCCTCGAGCAGCCCCGCCGGCCCCTGGATGGCCGTCGCCTGCTCACGCGGCATCGCGCCGGGAGCGGACAAGTCACCGCGCCCCGACGGTGTCGGTCACCGATTCGACGCCGAGCAGTTCGATCTCGAAGATCAGCGTCGAATTCGCCGGAATGAGACCACCGCCGACCGCGCGGCCACCATAGCCGAGCTCTGGCGGCACCGTCAGACGACGCAGGCCGCCCACCTTCATGCCGGTGACGCCGAGATCCCAGCCCTTGATCACGCGGCCGGCGCCCAGCCGGAACACGAACACACGGCGCCCGCGCGACGAGTCGAACTGGCGGCCCTTCTGCGCCAGTGCACTGCGATCCTGCAGCCAACCCGTGTAATGCACCGCGATCATCGAACCGGGAACCGCTTCCACCCCACTGCCGATGCGCAGATCCTCCGAGATCAGCTGCGGTCCTGCTATGCCCGTCGCGACAGGTGGCACGGTGTCCGTGGTGGCCGCCGCCTGGTCGCTGCGGGCAGCAGCGCTCTCCCCGGCCGGCGCCGGCACGCTCTGCGCCGTCGAGTTCGCCGGCTCCGAGGGCTCAGCAGCAGCCGGCAGCTGCGGCACCGTGAGCAACAGCCCGACAGCGAGCGCCCTCACGAACCGGACTCCCGGAAATCCAGGGAGGCCGAGTTGATGCAGTACCGCAGGCCCGTGGGTGCCGGGCCGTCCTCGAAGACGTGTCCAAGGTGCGCGGCACAGCGACTGCACGTGACCTCCGTGCGGACCATGCCGTGGCTGCGATCCACGTGCCTGCTCACGCGATCCCCGGCCACCGGTGTCCAGAAGGACGGCCAGCCGGAACCGGAGTCGAACTTCGCATCCGAACTGAACAGCGTCTGCCCGCAACAGATGCAGGCGTATTCGCCCCTGCCGTGCTGATCCCAGTAGCGACCCGTGAAGGCGCGCTCCGTGCCCTTCTCCTGTGTCACCTGGAATTGCTCGGGCGTCAGCCTTCCGCGCAGCTCATCGCGGTTCGGTATGCGACTCATGGCTCACTCCTTCGTCCGCCACCCATTATGCAGCCTGCGGCGGCGCCGCGGCCCGGCGGCATCCCGCACACGCACAGCCACCGCGGGCCGTGCCGGCTCAGGCCACGACGATGCGCGACGGCTCCGCCGCCGTGCCTGTGCCATCGAGCAGCAGGCGCTGCACTCGCTGCACGAATGCACGCGGCTCGCCGGGAGTTCCGCCCTCGCCCAGCACCGCGAGATCCAGCAGCAGTTCCGCCAGCTCCGCGAACGCGGCGTCATCCAGCGAGGCCAGCCGGCATATCAACGCGTGCCCGGGATTGACCTCCAGCGTGGGCGCCGCCGCCGGCAGCTTCTGGCCCGCAGCCTCCAGCAGCCGTCGCAGCTGGGGACCCGGCTCGTGCTCCGGTCGCACGAGACACACGGCCGAATCCGCGAGCCGCTGGCTCGCTCGCACCGCCGCAACCTTGCCACCCAGCACCGCCGCGAGACGCTGGCACACCGGCTCGACATCGCTGGCCGCAGCGCGCGCCGCCGCGGTCTGCTCGGCCGTCTGCAGGCCGTCGAGGTCGAGTTCGCCGCGCGCAGCATCACGCAGGGCATGGCCATCGAACTCGCCCAGATGCGCAACCATCCACTCGTCGATGCGGTCGGTCAGCAGCAGCGCCTCGACACCCCTGGCACGCAGCGTCTCCAGATGGGGACTCGTGCGGGCCCCGGCGACGGTGTCGGCGGTCACGTAATAGATGTGCTTCTGTCCAGCGGCCATGCGGCCCACGTAGTCGGCGAGCGAATGCTCCTGCACGTCGCCTTCGCGGGACGTCGCGAGGCGCAGCAGCCGCGCGAGCCGGTCGCGGTTCGTCGGATCCTCCGCAATGCCCTCCTTGAGGACGCTGCCGAACTCCTGCCAGAACTCCCGGTAGCGCGCCGGCTCCTCCTCGGCCAGTTTCGCGAGCATGTCGAGGACGCGCCGCGTGATCGCACCGCGCATCGCCTCCACCTCGCGGTCCTGCTGCAGGATTTCACGCGATACGTTCAGCGGCAGGTCCGAGGAATCGACGACGCCCCGGATGAATCGCAGATACAGCGGCAGGAACTGCTCAGCGTTGTCGAGAATGAAGACGCGGCGCACGTACAGCTTGAGCCCCCGTGGCGCGTCCCGGTTCCACAGGTCGAACGGCGCCTTGGCCGGCAGGTAGAGCAGCGTCGTGAACTCGCGGCGACCCTCGACGCGATGGTGGCTCCACGTCAGCGGAGCGCCCGGGTCGTGGGTAATGTGACGATAGAACTCGCGGTAGTCCTCGTCGGTGATGTCGGCCTTGGCGCGCGTCCACAGCGCCGTCGCCTGGTTGCAGCGATCGTACTCGCCCTTGCCGCCGTCGGGCCGCAGCAGCACGGGAAACGCGATGTGGTCGGAGTAGCGCCGCACGAGCGCCCGCAGCCGGAACGCATCGGCGAATTCCGCGGCATCCTCCTTGAGGTGCAGCACCACGCGCGTACCGCGGTTCTCGAGATCGACGGTCTCGACCGTGAACTCCCCGTCCGCGCACGACGTCCAGTGCACCCCCTCGCCCGGCGGCAGTCCCGCGCGACGCGAGAAGACCTCGACGCGCTCGGCGACGATGAAGGCCGAGTAGAACCCGACGCCGAACTGTCCGATGAGCTGGCTGTCCCGCTGCTCGTCGCCGGTGAGCCGGGACAGGAAATCCGCGGTACCCGACCGCGCGATCGTTCCGAGATGCTCGATCGCCTCCTCGCGCGACATCCCCACGCCGTTGTCGCTGACCGTCAGGGTCCGCGCACCGCTGTCGAAATCGATGCGGATCGCGAGATCGGCGCTGTCGGCGAGCAGTTCCGGCCGGGACAGCCCCTCGAACCGCAGCTTGTCACAGGCATCCGAGGCGTTCGAGATCAGTTCCCGCAGGAAGATCTCGCGGTTGCTGTACAGGGAATGGATCATCAGCCGCAACAACTGGCGGACTTCCGTCTGGAAGGCGCGGGTTTCCGGCTGCTGGGCTGCACTCATGACATTCATCTCCGGCGATGCCCCGATGGCCCCGAGGAACTTGGGGTCACGTCGCCGCTTTTCAAGCGCCTCGTCGCGGCGCTTTTCGAGCGCGGGGCGCCCGCACGGCGTCCAGACGCGGCCTCACAGGGGGTCCGGTGGTCAGCCCTGCGGCTGCCGGTGGAGAGTCAGTGCGGCCAGAGCCGCAGGTGGTGCCGGACGCTCGCGATGAGATCGTCCAGGTCGTCGAGCAGCAGCAGCAGCATCCGTTCCATGGCGTTCACGACCCCGCCCTCAGCGCCGCCGCGGCTTGGTGGACGGGGTGGCCGCCGGCTGTTCCCAGGCGCCACGGACCTCGTCCGCCCAGTTCTTGTAGTTCGAGTACGTGAACAGACAACGCGCGATCGCCCCATGACGCGATACCGTCGGCTCCCGGTCGACCCAGGTCGGCGTATCCGCTGCGTTTGAATCGCTGCCACGCGGCGTGCCGGTGGCGCGCGATCTCGTATCGCTCATGCGTGGAGGGATCTGTGAACTGCTGTAGCCCGAAGGCTACGCAGCCGCCCGGGGCGCGAACAGGAACTGCATCACACCAGTGCGGCTCGAGCCGGCCGCGGGTGACCGGCCGCCCGCGCGGTCACCCGCAGCCGTTCAGCTGACGAGGCGATAGCAGGGCTGGTAATCGCCCGCCAGCTTCATGCGGCGCTGCTCGACGAAGGCGCCGAGCAGTCGGTCGAGCGGTCCCATGATCGAGGCATCGCCGTGGATCTCGAATGGCCCGTGCTGCTCGATGGCGCGCACGCCATAGTCCTTGACGTTGCCCGCGACGATGCCCGAGAACACGCGCCGCAGGTCCACGGCACGCTCGTGAACCGGCTGCGACATGCGCAGCGCAAGGCCCGCCATGGACATGTGGGAGACCTCGAACGGCCGCTGCATCTCCTCGGGAATCCGCAGCAGCCAGTTAAAGTTGTAGGCATCGCCCGCCGCGCGCCGCGACCTGCGGACCCCGTCGAGTCCCGCAACCATGCGCCGCGCCACGGCCGCTGGATCGTCGATGATGATCTCGTAGCGCTGCTGCGCCTCGCTGCCGAGCACGGTGCCGATGAACTCGTGCAGCTGTTCGAAATAGGGCGCGGAACAGGCCGGCCCGGTGAGCACGAACGGCATCGGCTGCTGCCGGTTGGCCGGATCGAGCAGGATGCCGAGCAGGTAGAGAATTTCCTCCGCCGTGCCGACACCGCCCGGGAACACGAGAATGCCGTGACCGAGGCGCACGAACGCCTCCAGCCGCTTCTCGATGTCCGGCAGGATCACGAGGTGATTGACGATCGGATTCGGCGGCTCCGCGGCGATGATGCCGGGCTCGGTCAGCCCGATGTAGCGGCCATCACGGATGCGCTGTTTGGAATGGCCGATCGTCGCACCCTTCATCGGCCCCTTCATCGCGCCCGGGCCGCAGCCGGTGCAGATGTTCAGGTCACGCAGGCCGAGCTCGTAGCCGACCTTCTTGGTGTAGTCGTATTCCTCCCGGGAGATCGAATGCCCGCCCCAGCAGACGACCGTGTCGGGCCGGCCCTTGAAATCGAGGACGCGCGCGTTCCGCAGGATGCAGAAGACGGCATCCGTGATGCCGGCGGCGGTATCCAGGTTCGCGCGCCCGACGATCTCGATGCTCGTGTACACGACATCGCGCAGCACCGCGAACAGATGTTCCTTGACACCTTTGATCATCTCGCCGTCGACGAAAGCGCTGGCCGGCGCGTTGTGGATCTCGAGCTTGACGCCCCACGGCTGGCGCACGATGCGGACGTCGAACTCCCGGTAGCGATCGAAGATCAGCTTCGCATCGTCGATCTGGGTGCCGCTGTTGAGCACCGCGAGCGCACAGCGCCGGAACAGCGGATAGAGGCCTCCCTGTCCGCTGTCGAGCAGCTTGTCGACCTCGAACTGGGACAGAACCTCCAGCGAGCCCTTGGGCGTGACCCTGGCATGGACGTCGGACTCCACCGGCGCGACGTACTTCGCGGACAGCCTGGCCATTCAGGGCTCGATCAGGATCGGCGTGTTGGCCTGCGTCAACAGCCAGAACTCGAGCATGTCCTCGTTGGACAGCGCAATGCAGCCGTCCGTCCAGTCGTTGGCGAGGTACCGGTCCCGCGCATAGCGCAGCACGTTCGGCAGGCCGTGGACCATGATGTTCCCGCCCGGCCTTGCGCCGCGGGAACGTGCGCGCCTCGCGTCATGGTCGTTCGGGTAAGAGACCTGGACGGAGAGGAAGAAGTCGCTGTGCGCGTTACGCCGGGTCAGCAGATAGGTTCCTTCCGGTGTCCGGAAGTCGCCTTCCTGCTCCTTGTGCCCGTTCGGATTCAGCCCCAGCGAAATGCGGTAGCTCCGCATCACGTGGCCATCCCTCAGCAGCAGCAGGCGGCGCTCTCCCTTGCGCACGACGACCTGGTCCGCGGGCAACAGCGACGCGTCGGGCGCCGCCCACTGCGGCGACGCCAGACTCTCGGCGTGCGCCAGCCCGGCACACAGGAGCAGCAGCATGGCCCGCAACAACGACTCGAGGCATCGGAAACGCATGGTGCCCGGATTATACGACGCGGATTCCCCCGCGCTGCTGCGATTCAACGCACGTTCGGCGTGCGTCGTCGGCGCCGCGTCCCGCCTTCAGCGGAGCTCGAGCACGACGGACTCGCAGCGCCGGGCATTGGCGATACCGACGAAACGGTAACGCCCCCGGGGTTCGAGTTCCGCGACGACGACATGACGGCTGCTCGCGCCCGTCTCGGCAACACTGCAGTCGACCAGGAATTCGTGGCGCCCCGCCGGCACTTCCGCCGACGAGTAGCGACCGTCGACACGCTCTGCATCGACACGCCGCAGCACGACCCGGACGGGGAGCCCGGCCGAGACGACGGGATCCGCGGTGACCTGGGCCATCTCCTGACCCTGCGCGCCCGGCATACGGTAAGTCGCGCAGGCGGCCAGCATTACCATGGCAACGGTCATGACGATGCGCCGCATTCAGCCCCCGGCACCGGCAACCGGCGCGACGCGCGGAATAACCAGCTCTGTACCGGGCCGCACGTTGCCGAGGTCGAGCTCCGGGTTGTACTGGCGCAGCAGCCAGACCGGAAGATTGGAGTGTTTCTGCGTGATGAGCCACGCCGACTCGCCGGCTCGCACGCGATAACGGTCGGTGCCGGTGATGCGGAAGGCACTGAAGAAGCTCTGCTGCAGACCGCGATGGTAGTCGACCCGCCGCTGCTCGAACTGCTTCGCCGTCACACGGGACAGGTCGAGCGCGAGGCGTCGGCCGACCCGCAGCGCCTGCGAGGACTTCATGCGGTTGCGCTCCCGCAGGCTGGCCGTGCTGACACCGAGCCAGTCGGCATAGTGGCCGAGCGTCTCGGCGGCCTGCACCACGATCGTGCCGCGCGAGTCGACGCTGTAGTCCGTCGGATCCGCCGTCATGGCAGCAGGCCCGCCGGCGGCGAGCATCGGCGAATCCGCCACCGCTTCCTCGCGCGACACGGGTTCCGTCCCCTTCTTCGTCTCGATGGCCGCGGCCCTGGGCTCGTCGGCGACCAGCTCGGACGCCTCCTCGTCGGGCCCGGCCGCCGGCGCAGTGGCAGGCTGCCCGGCCAGCAGCAGGCGCTGGCCCTCGTAGATGGCGTCACGGTTACGCAGCGAATTGCGCGCCATCAGATCCTTCTCGCTGACGCCTGCCCGCTGCGCGATTCCGGACAGCGTGTCTCCACGCCGGACCATGTAGACCTCGCTGCCCGGGGCGATCACCGGCTCGGCCTCGCGCACCGGCATCTCGCCGGGGAGCTTCAGGACCTGGCCGATGCGCAGCGAGCGGGCGGACTTCAGCCGGTTCTCCCGCATGAGCCAGGCCACGGTGGTGCCATGCCGGCGGGCGATGTGCCCCAGGGTCTCGCCTCGACGCACCGTGTGGAACGCATCCCCGATCTGCCGTGGGAATCGCTCTCCGGGGCCGAGATCCGCGAGCGCGGCGGCCGGATCGAGCCGCGTGCCGGGATTCGGCACACGCAGTTCGTAGCCGCGCGGGATCAGCCTCTTGCCATCCCAGACGGCAGGGCGCAGCGCCAGGTTCAGGTTGCGCAGCGTTGCGCGGTCGACCTGCAGGCGCCGCTCGAGCGCGTCAACAGGGACGTAAGCCGGCATACGCACGGAGCGGAAATCCTCGGGGGAATCGCGCAGCAGCGGCCCGAAATACTTCTCGGCATTGCGATCAATGTCGAGTGCCGCGAGGAACGAAGGATAAAAGTTGCGGGAAGCGAAGCCGAACGTCGGGCTCTGGTAGTACCTCAGGATCGTGACGATGTCGTCGGTACCCATCATCTCCTTCGCGCGGCGCATTCCGCCGGCGCCATGGTTGTAGGCCGTCAGCGCCAGCGGCCAGGTGCCCAGGATCGAGTAATTGAGCGACAGGTACTGGGCCGCGGCGACCGTGGAGCGGTACGGGTCGTAACGTTCGTCGACGACACTGTCCACACGCAGCCAGCGCCGGCCCGTCGACGGCATGAACTGCCACAGGCCCGCCGCCCCGACCTTGGAGCCGGCGAGCGGATTGAAGGACGACTCGACGTGCGGCAGGGCAGCGAGTTCCGATGGCAGGCCCTGAGCCTTCAGCGTCTGCGCGACGTGCTCCTCCCAGGTGCCGGAACGGACGAGGCCTTCGCGGAAGCGGTCGGCCTGCCCCAGCTGGAAACGCAGCCGATTCACCGCCTGACGCAGCAGATCCGGATCGGCGCGGCGACCCCACAGTGCCAGCACGCGCTGCTCGTCGGCGGACAGCCCCTCGCGCCTGCCGGTGGCGAGTTCACGCAGGATGCGCGCGTATTTCGCCTTCGCGGCATCGACGATGCGCGATCGTGCCGCCGACTCGAGCCCGGGCGGGAACGTGATCACCTCGTAGACGACGTCGAGATGGCGGTCGTCGTGCAGCAGGCCGCCCGTGGTCGCGACTTCGGCATAGACGCGCTTCCAGAACTCGACATCGGGAATCAGTTCAACGGCCGGCGCGAACGGGTTCGGCGAAGCCCCGGCGGCGAGGGCCCACGACGCCAGCAGAACGATCAGCCATGTGCGCAGGCAGTACCGGATCACGAATGGCTCACCCCCATGTGCGACGGCGCGGGGTCACGTCCTGCGGAACGATCACCCATGCACGCACGCAGTACCGGATCACGAATGGCGCACCCCGTGCGCGAGGGCACGGGTCGCCTCCTGCGGCTCCTTTAACCACGCGTTGCGGTGCCGCGCAAGGGAAAAAAGAGGCGGCCCGAGAGCCGCCTGGGAGTTCACGCACAAGCCTTGCTGTCAGAGGCTGCCAGGTGGGGACCCGGCACGCGCGTGATTGGAAACGGCGGCGGCGATCAGCCGCATTTGGAGTCGCCGCAGTTGAGGCAGGTCATGCAGCCGTCCATCATCACCACGGCGGCAGTGCTGCACTTGCCACACAGCTGCGCGCCCTCCGGATAACTGGAACTCGCGAACGCGTCCTGCTGCTTGTTGCGCGCCTCCCATTCCGAGCGTTTCTGCTCGATGAGCTTGCGGCGCGACTCCTCGAGCTCCGGCCGCGGCATCAGACCGATGGTCTGCAGGTGCCGCTCGATGACGAGGCCGAGTTCCGCGACGATCGAGGGCATGAACTTGCCGCCCGGCTGCCAGTAGCCGCCGCGTGGATCGAACACGGCCTTGAGCTCGTCGACCAGGAAGGCGACGTCGCCGCCCTTGCGGAATACGGCCGAGATGATGCGCGTCAGCGCCACGATCCACTGGAAATGGTCGAGGTTCTTGGAGTTGATGAAGATCTCGAAGGGCCGGCGGTGCTCGTGCTCCGTGCCTTCGTTGAGCAGGATGTCGTTGATGGTCACGTACATGGCGTGATCCGACACCGGCGTCTTGATCTTGTAGGTCGAGCCGATGAGCACCTCGGGGCGCTCGAGCTTCTCGTG
>CAYWMY010000041.1:0-499 GCA_964459405.1 uncultured Steroidobacteraceae bacterium
CGGCCCCGGGTCGGACGATCCTCGTGCTCGGCGATTCGCTGAGCGCCGGCTTCGGCCTCAAGCCCGGTGAAGGCTGGGTGGCGCTGCTCCAGCAGCGCCTGCAGCGGCAAGGGTACGGTTACCGCGTCGTCAATGCCAGCGTGAGCGGCGAAACCACCACCGGTGCGCTGGCACGGCTGCCGCGGGCGCTCGAGCTGCACCGGCCTGCGATCGTTGTCATCGAACTCGGCGCCAACGACGGGTTGCGCGGACTTCCGCTGCAGGATCTGCGGGCCAATCTGGCCGCGCTCGTCCGGAAGTCGCAGGATTCGGGTGCGCGCGTCCTGCTGGCCGGCATGCGGGTGCCGACCAACTATGGCAGAGCCTACGCGGACAGGTTCCATGCTGCCTATCGTGAAGTCGCCGCACGCGAGCGAGTCGCGTTCGTACCGTTCCTGCTCGAGGGAGTCGCAACTCGCGACGACATGTTCCTCGACGACCGGCTGCATCCGAATGCACG
>CAYWMY010000041.1:509-13531 GCA_964459405.1 uncultured Steroidobacteraceae bacterium
CGCACAGCCGCGGCTGCTCGACAACATCTGGGTTCACCTGAGCACGATGCTGGTCCGATGAATCAACGGATGCGCGGCCGCATCGCCTGCGCATCGCCCGCCGCCCGTCCACGATGATCCGTGGCCGGGATCGAAGCGGCCCATGAAGCTTTCCGTACACCCGGCCGCGCGCTCGCAGACGCTGCACAGGCATCGCGCGTCATGCCGCGCCGCGTCAATGCCGGATCATTCACTCATCACGCGCACGCGCGACCAGGGGAGTCGATCACTCGCGGATCGCTCTCAGATATTTTGTGACGTGGCCGGCAGGAAACTTCCGGAGTCAGGTCCAGTCTCAATTCACAGGCTGGCAGCAGTGAGGTACCTGAGATGGGATCCGCGACTGCGCACACAGAAGCCGACCGCCAGGCTCGTTTCGTCGAGTCTCTCGGCGCTTTCAGCCGCGAGCATCGCGCACAGCAGTGGGAGGGGACTTTCGGCGACTTCCTGACGCGGATACTTCCCGCGCATCCCGCGAACCTCGCACGCAGCAGCCACCAGTACATCTGGGACATGCTGCGATGGTATGGCGGTGACCCCGAGGGCAAGGCCGAGAATCTTCGGGCCCGGCGCCTGCTCGAGCGGGAACTGTTCGGCGTCGACGAGCCGCTCTCGCGCGTCGTCGACTATTTCAAGGCTGCAGCGGCCGGTTCCGACGTCGGCCGGCGGCTGCTGCTGCTGCTGGGTCCGCCGTCGGGTGGCAAGTCGACGCTCGCGATCCTGCTGAAGCACGGGCTCGAGGAATACAGCCGCACGGACGAGGGCGCGGTGTACGCGATCAAGGGATCGCCCATGCACGAGTCGCCGCTGAACCTCGTGCCCGCGAGCCTCCGCGCATCGTTTCGCGAGACCTACGGCGTGGACATCCAGGGCGAGATCAGCCCCTGGGCGCGCGAGCGGCTCGAGCGCGAGTACGAGGGCGATTACCTGCGTGTGCCGGTCGAGCGCATCTTTCTGTCGGAAGCCATGCGCGTCGGCATCGGCACCTACGCTCCACACGACCCGACCACCGCGGACATCGCCGACCTCGTGGGATCGGTAGACCTGTCCAAGGTCTCCGAGATCGGTGACGAGGGCAATCCACGCGCGTGGTCCTGGTCGGGTGCGGTCTATGCGGCGAGCCGCGGGCTGCTCGAGATGATCGAGATCCTGAAGGTCAAGCGTGAATTCCTTTACCTGCTGCTGACGCTGACGCAGGAGAAGAACGTCAAGGTGTCGCGCTTCCCGCTCATTCACCTGGACGAGACCATCCTCGCGCACACCAACCTGGCCGAGTTCCACAAGTTCCTGCAGGAGAAGGAGAATGAGGCGCTGCTGGACCGCATGGTCATCATCAAGGTGCCCTACGCGCTGTCCTATCGCGACGAGGCGCGCATCTACCAGAAACTCGTATCCGGAGCACCGGCGTTCCGCGACGTTCACCTCGACCCGCACGTGCTGAAGCTCGCCGCGGTATTCGCGATCCTGACGCGCCTCGCCCGCCCGGAGAGAGAGGGGCTCGACCTCGGAAAGAAGCTGCGCATGTACGCCGGCGAGACCGTGGAGGGCTTCCCCGAGAGCGAGACGGAGCGTCTCAAGGCCGAGGCGCCGGACGAGGGCCTGTCGGGCGTCAGTCCGCGCTTCGTGGTCAACGCGATCTCGAACGCCATCACGCACAGCGATGCCAGGAGCCTGACGAGTATGGAGCTGCTGCTCGCGCTGAAGGATGGCATCGAGACCGATGCACGCATGGACGCGAAGCAGAAGAAGCAGTGGATCGATCACCTCGTGGTCGCGCGCAAGGACTTCTACAACCGCTGGGTGAAGGAGGACGTGCACCGCGCACTGTTCGCGTCCTTCGAACAGGAAGCCCAGCAACTGCTCGAGAAATACCTGGACGAGGTGGAGGCGTCGCTGGACCAGCGCGAGGTCAAGGACCCGATCACTGGCGAGACCCGGCCGGCGGATGAGCGCTTCCTGCGCGCCGTCGAGGAGAAGATCAAGGTCTCGGACTCGGGCAAGCAGTCCTTCCGGCAGGAAGTGGTACGCAAGGCCATGGTGGCCTTCAAGGCCGGCGAGAAATTCCGGCTCTCGAGCCACGCCCGCATGCGCGAGGCCATCGAGCAGTACCTGTTCGCCGAGCGGCGCGACGTGCTGCGCCTCGTGACCTCCAGCGCGCGCCCGGACGACGAGGCGCGCAGCAGGATCTCGGCGGTGCAGAGCCGCCTCATCAGCGATTACGGTTACGACGAGCACAGTGCCGCCGAGGCGCTGAACTACGTGACGACGCTGCTGGCCCAGGAGTAAAGCCCGACCCGCGAGTACGAGGAGCACAGCCTTGACCGACGAGCTGCCGAGTGCGGATGCATCGAGGATCAACGGCTGGTATGAGCTGTTCTCGCGGGGTGCGCGCGACTGGCTGCGGCACAACGAAAAAGTCCGCGAGGCCGTCCACCGGCACCTGCCGGAGATCATCGCCGGTGCCGACGTGCTGGGCGGCGGCTCGCGCACGGTGCGTGTGCCGGTGCGCATGCTCGAGCACTATCACTTCCGGCTGCGGTCGCCGGCGCAACAGGAGGGCGTGGGCCAGGGCCCGGCGAAGCCGGGCGACCAGCTGGCACCAGGGCAGCCCGGGCAGCGGGGGCCCGGGAGCGGTTCCGGTGGCCGCGAGGACGGCGGTTTCGATCTGGTGCTCGAGTTCAAGGTCGACGACATCGTCGACTGGCTGTGGGAGGAACTGCAGCTCCCGAACCTGCGCGCACGGGTCGGCGCGACTCAGGAGTCCGACTGGATACGCGAGGGCTGGGACCGGAAGGGCGCACGCTCGCGCCTCGACCGGCGCCGCTCGATGCGCGAGTCCATGAAGCGCCGGCCCCCGGCCGGTCCGGCGCCCAGGCTGATCGACGAGGACCTGCGCTTCCGGCAGCTGGCGCGGCGCACGATGCCTGCGACGCAGGCGGTCGTCTTCATGCTGCTCGACGTCTCGGCGAGCATGTCGGACGCGGACCGGAAGCTGGCCAAGTCGTTCTTCTTCTGGGCGGTGCAGGGCCTGCGCCGCGAGTATCGCCACCTCGACACTGTGTTCATCGCCCACACCACGGAGGCCTGGCAGTTCACCGAAGAAGAGTTCTTTCAGGTCAGCGGCTCAGGTGGCACCGTCGCTTCAAGCGCCTTCGCCCGGGTACGGGCGCTGATGGGCGAGCGTTACGATCCGGCGCGTTACAACGTCTACGTCTTCTACGCCTCCGACGGCGACAACGCCTCGTCGGACCACGATGGAGCCAGTGCGCTGCTGTCCGGCATCGCGGGTGCGGCGAGCTACTGCGGCTACCTCGAGGTCGCGGCGACGCGCACTCCGGACCTGTCGACCGAGACCGGCGGGATCTTCGCGGACCTGGCGCACGCGCATTATCCGGTCGGCAGCTTCCCGCTCGGCCGTGCGGAAGACGTCTGGAACGCCATCCGCCACTTCTTTTCGCACGAGCAGCGCGCGGCCCGGACGCCGGAGGCGCCATGAACATCACGAGGCGGGACGGCTGGCGCGAGTTCCTGCCCCGCCTGGAGCAGCTCGCGGCTCGCGCAGGTCTCGTCTACAACCCGGTGGATTTCGAGGCGGTACCCGACAGCTTCATGATGGAGATCTCCGTCTACGGCTTTCCCGTGCGCATGCCGCACTGGTCCTTCGGCGTTCGCTACATCAGCCAGCTGATCCAGCACCGCATGGGGCATTCGCGGCTCTTCGAGGTCGTGTTCCCCGGCAACCCGGGCCGGGCCTACCTCGCCCGTGGCAACAGCCTCGCCGAAAACGTGCTGGTCACGGCACACGTCCTGGGGCACGCGGACTTCTCGCGCAACAACCTGCTGTTCGTGCGCAGCCAGCAGCAGGTCGGCTCGCGCATCGTGGAGCGTGCCGCGGCGCATGCGCACCAGATCGCGCGCGCGATCGAAGAACACGGGACTGAACGCGTCGAGCGGATCCTCGACGCCGCGCTCGCGCTCGAACAGTCCGTCGACGTCGACCAGCCGGTAAGCCGTCCACGCTATCCCGAGTATCGTCCCGCGCGCGAGGAGGTCGTGACGGGGGAATTCCAGAAGCGCTACGCGGAACTGACGGAGGCGGATGGCGCGCGGGCCGCGGGCCGCGGGCCCAGACGTGCTCCGCTGCCGCCGCGCCGTGAGCGTGACCTGCTGTGGTTCATTGCTCAGTACGCGCCGGCGCTCGAGGGCTGGGAGCGTGACATCTTCCTCGCCGTGCGCGAGGAGTCTTTCTACTTCTATCCGGTGTTCGCGACCCAGATCATGAACGAGGGCTGGGCGTCGTACTGGCATGCGCGCCTGCTGCGCGAGGCGGACTTCCTGCCGCAGGAGGCATACGTCGACGCCATCAAGTGCCACTCGGACGTGGTGCGGCCGCTCGCGGGGGGCGAGACCGTCGCGCTCGCGGTCAACCCTTACCACGTGGGCTTCTCGCTGTGGGAGCACATCATCGACGCGGGCGGCGTCGATGCGGCGCGGCGCGTCATGAGCGAGGACGACGACTTCAGCTTCATCCGCAATCACCTGACCCCGGAGCTCGCCGAAAAGATGCAGCTGTTCCGCTACCGCAGCGATGAGCGCGGCGCGGTCAAGGTCGTCGAACCCGATATTGGTGCGTTGCACGATGCGCTGCTGGCGCCGAAGTACAACTTCGGTGCCCCGGCGGTGTCCGCCATGGCGGTCACGGTCGACGGGACCCTCGAGCTGGTGCACGACCACGAGGTCGATGGGCGCGGCCTCGACGTCGAGCGTGCGCGGCGCGTGCTCGAGTACCTCGGGCGTGTCTGGCGCAGGCCTGTGCGCCTGCACACGGTCGACGCCAGCGGCAAGGACATGGAGCTGGCTGCTGCCCCGTCTGCGGAGTGAGTCCGACCGGCGTTGTGGACCCGGGACCGGCAGCCCGGGACGCACGACCGGTCGACGCGCCGGGGGAATCCTGCCGGCCCGCGGCGGCCCGGCGCACACCCGGTCTCCCGCGGCCATCGCTGCCGCAGGTCGCGACCAGGGGTATATTGACGCTCATCGAGCGGGCAGCGTCGCAAGGTCCTCATCGACACAGCCATGGATGCACACACCGAACTGTCACGTTCCGACTGGCGCCGCCTGTTCGACCTGCTGGATGCAGCGATCGAGATGGATCCCGTCGCGCGCGAGCGCTGGCTTGCGGGCCTCGAGGGCGAGCCCGGAGATCTGCGCAGCAAGCTGCTGGTGCTGATCGAGCAACGGGTGCAGCAGCAGGGCGGAGCGGCGTATGCGATGGCCGGGTCGGCCCCGGGGCGGCCGGCCGACCCCGACAGAACGGCGGCACGTCGCTCCGCGCCGGATGAACCCGGAGCGCAGGAACCCGGAACCTGGCTGCGCGTGGACGGTGACGTGGGTGGCGCGGCGTTCGCCGGCGTCAGTGTGGGTGCCGTGCTGAGCGGCCGCTTCGAGCTGGTCGAAGAACTGGGTCGCGGTGGCATGGGCCAGGTCTTCAAGGCCCGCGACCTCGTCATCGCGAAGTTCGAGCGCAACCCGATCATTGCGCTGAAGCTGTTGAGCGACGAGTTCAGGAGGCACCCGGATTCGCTGATTGCGCTGCAGCGCGAGACCAAGCGCGCCCGCTCGCTCGCGCACCCGAACGTCGTCACCGTCCACGAGTTCAACGAGGATGGGGCCCACGCCTACATGACGATGGAGTACCTCGAGGGGGCGACCCTCGATGTGCTGCTGCGCAGCCGTTTCGCGGGCGGGATATCACTGGAGCAGGCCTGGCCGATCATCAATGGCGTCGGTTCGGCTCTGCAGTACGGCCACGAGAAAGGCATCGTCCACTCCGACCTC
Organism: uncultured Steroidobacteraceae bacterium; assembly: GCA_964459405.1. Classification (GTDB taxonomy): domain Bacteria; phylum Pseudomonadota; class Gammaproteobacteria; order Steroidobacterales; family Steroidobacteraceae; genus CAYWMY01. The sequence continues at coordinate 6,387 of CAYWMY010000041.1, forward strand.
AAGCCCGGCAACATCTTCGTGTGCCACGACGGCACCGTGAAGGTGCTCGACTTCGGTATCTCGCGCCCGATGCCCGCGACCGGCACCCGCAGCGAGGAGACGCTGTTCGATCCCGGCAAACGGCTGGGCGGCCTGACGCCCGCATACGCATCGCTCGAGATGTGGAATCGCGAGCCGCCCGATCCACGCGACGACATCTACGCGTTCGCCTGCGTCGTGTATGAGCTGCTCGCGGGCCGGCACCCCTTCGGGCAGGCGACGGCCCGGCAGGTGCTGGAGGGCAATCTCGAGCCGAACCGCATCGAGAGGCTCACGCGCCGGCAGTGGGAAGCGCTGCGTCGCGGGCTCGCGCTGCGGCGCGCCGACCGCACGCCATCCGTCCCTGTGTTCCTGCGGCCGTTCGCACCCGCGAGCTTCCTGCGACGTCACCCGATCGCGGTTGGCAGCGCCGCGGCCGTGGTCGTCGCCGGTATGCTCGCCGTCAGTGCCGTGTATTTCCGCAGCTACGTCGAGGACACGGTGTTCGACGAAATCACGATGCCGCAGGCCGCGCAGCAGCGGCGCAACCTGACCGCCGAGGAGCGGAAGCAGGTGGCGGATTCACTGTGGCTCGCGGGAGACTACCTGGGCGAGGTTCGCCGGGACATGCCGGTCGAGGACATGGCGTACGTGCTGAGCGACGGCGTCAACGCAGTGACGCCGATCCTGGACTCCGTGCTGCAGGTCGACCCCGGCAACGAGCAGGCACTGGACATGCAGCGTCGCGTGATCGGGTTCTACGAGGCCCGTGCCCGCCGCGCGCTGGAGTCCGGCGCCACGGCGGACGCGCTGTTCCTCGTCCGCCACGGACTCGCCGTGAGAACCAATCACCGCAGCCTGCTGAAGCTGCAGCGCGAGATCTGCGACACCGATGCGCGGGTCTGTACCGAGGCAGCTGCCGCTCCCGCTCAGAACTGACCGCGCAAACCGATCCCGATCGCGTTGCTGGTCAGGTGGCTGACGCCGAACAGACCCTCGTACTCGATGTAGCCCTGCAGCCGGCCGGCGAACAGGAACGACAGGCCGACGCCGACGACCGCGAAGTCGGCGTCCTGTGAATCGGTCACGAACTGGAAGCAGGACAGGCAGTTGCTGAAATTGCCGACCTCGGCCGGCAGCAGCGCGTCGTTCACGACGTACTTGGCGCGAAGCGTGCGCGGATCGTCGCGGAACTCGTGATGCCACTCGGCGCGCAGGCTCGGCGTCATGACACCGAATCCGGTGCTCACCGCGCGTGACACCATGAGGCCCAGGATGCTGCGTAACGAGTTGATGCTCTGCTCGTCATAGGCCAGCGCCAGTCCGCCGTTCACCGTCGGATCGGTCTCACTGAAGCTGTCGATCTTCACCGAGCGATAGGCCAGGCTGCCGGTGGCGGTGAGGTCCACGGCACCGCCCGAGATGACGTCGTACATGAGGGTCGCGCCGGCCGCGAAGTACCTCGAATCGGGGCTGCCGGTCAGCGTGCGATTCACATTGCCGCAGGCTGGCGTGCAGGTCGTGTTCGACGCATAGACGACACTGCGCTCGATGTCCGAGTCGGGCTTGCCGTAGCTGACGATGCCGTTCACCGACAGCCGCTCGCCGAACCACGCGCCGAACAGCGAGCCGCTCGGGCCGCGGACCTTGACCTTGCCGCCGGACACGAGCAGCGACTGGTCGAAATCGGCCTCGTAGTCGTCGTAGCCCAGCGACACGCCGACAACGGCCGATCCGAAGTTGTAGTCCACGCCGCCGCTGATGCTGAAGGCGTCGAAGTCGAACCCGTCCTCGCTCACGGTCGCATCACGGTCGCCGCGGTTGTAACTGCCGTCGATGAACCAGCCCCACGGATTCTCCACGCCGGGCGTTCCGGTCTGGCCGTCGCCCTGCGCGGCGTTGTGCCGCGGCATGGCCGTGCTGCGCGAATCCGCCAGCGAGAAACCGAAGGACCCGGCAAGCGGTGCGAAGACTTCATAGCGACTCGCGGCGTCGCGATACCCTTGTCGCGGAGTGCCGTTCGACCACAGGCTCAGCACGGCGCCCGGCGTCGCCGGTACGAAGGCGGCAACCCGTCCACGGGCCGCAACGCTGGCTCCACCCAGCCGCAGCGCGTTCAGCCGGCCACCGATGTTCGAGAACTGGCCGTTCGCCACGCGCGTGGTCAGGTCGCCCTGCGCGGAGAGCTCCTCACCGCTGATCTGCTGTACCGCGCCGAGCAGCTCCGCGCCACTGATGCCGAGTGACCGGTCGATGTCGGCGTTCGAGGCCGGCTGCAGCGCACGCGCCGTCTCGACGAGCTCGTTGCAGCGGCGGAAGAGATCTCCCCTCGCCGAGGCCTCGTCGATCGGGATATCCGCGACACTCGCCATGTGCACGCAGGTATTCTGCACGGCGATACCCGCAGACTGCTGGAGCGGTGTCGCCCCGTTGGCCGGGTCGGCGACGAAGGTCGCCAGGTTCTGCGCGAGGGCCGCCGGGCCAACCAGCACGCCGCCGAGCAGGAGCGCCGCGAGCGCGAGCAGATTCCCTTGATGCGCAGCTCTCATCGTTTTTTCCTTGTTGTCGTCGACCGGCCGCCGGCACGCGTCACAATGACGCGACCCGCGCGGGTAACGGGATGAAGTAGAAGTCGCCCAGATCGTGGTTCGCGTCCTTGAGTTCCGAGTAGGTCGGCGCCTGCTTGACTCCCATGCGGGCCGCATCCGGTTGCATGCGCTGATTGAGCTCGTAGGCGAGCATTTCCCCGCTCAATACGTTGTCGCTCTGGCGCAGGATCTGGATGAAATATCTCGCGAACAGAGAATGGTTGCGGTCCCCGGAGATGTCAACCACGGGCGTGTTCTGTCCCGACGTGAGGACAACGCGCGCGCGCCGCTGCCACTGAATCTGGAACCGGCGCTCGGAAACGCCGCGCCCGATCGTGGTCGAGCGCGGGTGCGCGATCGCGCCCGAGAAGCACGAATCCGCAACGAGCAGGATGCGCCGCGCGGGGATCTGCTTGATCTTCGCGCGGATGGTCTCCGCCGAGATCCAGCCGGTCTGCGTCTCCGGGTTGGCTTCGATGCCGAGCCAGAATGCGCGCTCCGGCGGTCCGTCGGCGGTGCCGCCGTGGCCGGCGTAGTAGACCAGCAGGTTGTCGGCTGCACCCAGCGTCCGGCCGTAATCGTGCAGCGCCATCATGAGCTGGTCAGCAGTGGCGTCGTTCATCTGCCGCACCTGGAAGCCGTAGCGCTGCCGCAGCACGTCGGCGACCGCGCGCGCGTCGCTCGCCGGCGTCGTGAGCGCCCCCATGCGCACGTAGTTGCTGTTCGCGATCACAAGCGCGTGCCACCGCCCGCCCTCGGTCTGGCTCGCCCGTCGCGCCATTTCGATGATGCGCATCTGCTCCGGGTTCGCGGTCGCGCGCGGGGCCGGCGACCGCATTGCCAGCACCGGCATGCCCGAGTAGTCCTTCTCCAGCTGCTTCTCGAGTTCGCCGATGCGTTTTTCCTTGATCTTCAGCGCCGCCTGACGCAGCGCGATCTCGTCACGCAGCGAGTTGATCTGGCTCTGGCTCGCACGCTGGCCAGCGAGCATCTCGCGCTGCAGCCGGTCGCGATCCTGGATGAGCCGCGCGCGCTCGGCGGCGGCCTCGGTCTGCAGCCGTTCCACCTGCTCGCGTTGCTCGGCCAGCTTCTGCTGCGCAACGCGCAGTGCATTGCGCAGGCCCTCCGTCTCGGCCGAAGGCGCGGGATCGCTGCGCTGGGCACGCAGCCGCGACACCTCGCCACGCAGCTGGCCGGTCTCCGACTCCAGCGACGCGATGCGCCGCTGCCGCTCGTCGAGCGCGGAATTGCGCGCGGCGAGCTCGCGCATCAGCTGCTGCATCGCCGCCGACTGCTCCGGCGCCGGGCGCGCCCGCAGCGAAGCGAGTTGCTGCCGCTGCGCCTGCAGCTGTCTGAGCTGCGCGTCGTATTTCTCCTGCAGGGCTGCGAGCTGCCGCGCCTGCGCGGCGGCCTGTCCCTGCGCACCGGCGGCCGCGGCCCGGCTCGCCTCGGCGGACTTCTGCGCACCGCGCGCGGCGGCCAGCTCGGCCTCGAGACCCTTGATGCGCAGCTGCGCGCGGTCGATGTCGCGCTGCTTCAGCGCCACCAGCGCGGCAGCGTCGGTACTCGCCTTCGAACGGGTCCTTTCGATCTCCTCGCGCTCCGCGCTCAGCTGTTCGACATCACGGCCGTACCCCGCGCGCAGCTCGGAGAGTTCCGCCTGCGAGCGTTGCAGGCGCTGTTCCGCCTGCGCGAGCCTGGTGCGCAGCGACTGCGTCTCGCGCTGTCGTGACGCCAGTACGGCATTGAGCTCGAGACTCGTGGCCTGTGAGCGCGCGAGGCTCTCGCTCAGCTCCGCCTGCCGACCGCGCAGGTCGCCTTCGAGCTTCGCGGCGCGCTCGCGCTCCGCGGCGAGCGCGGCCTCGCGTGTCGCGAGCGCCGCCTGCAGCTCGCGAACCTTCGCGCCATCGGCGCCGCCGGGGCTGCTGCGCGCCGCCTCGAGATCCGCGCGCAGGTCCAGCACCTCGTTCTCCGATCGGGCGAGTCGTGCGCGGTTCGCGGCCAGCTCGTCGCTGCTGCGGCCGAGCTGCAGCCGCAGGTCGGCGAGTTGCAGGTTGGCTTCCTCGAGGCGGGCGTCGAGCTCCGCGACGCGCCGCTCGGCCTCCTGCTGCGCTTCGGTGATTTTGCGCGCGTAATCGAGGTCCTCGCCGAGGCCGGAGGCCTCACGCTGCAGGTTCAGCGCCAGCAGCAGGTCCTGCTGCACGCCGAGGCCTTCCTCGTACATGTAGCCCAGTTCCATCTTCGCGGCCTTGTAGCCCTGGTCCGCCGCCTTTCGGTACCACTCGGCCGCGCGCGTGTAGTCGGTGGTGACGCCGCCCATGCCGTTGCCGTAGATGCGCGCGACGTAGTACTGCGCTTCGGGGTCACCCTTCTCGGCGAGCGGCAGCCAGCGCTGCAGCGACAGGTTGCCGCCGGCGAGATCGCCGATGGTGTATTCGCCGCCGCGTACGCGGCAGTCGACGGCGGCGAGCCGCAGCAGGCGGCCCGGCGTCAGGTAAGTGCGGGTGCCACCCAGTTTCTGCAGCTTGCCGGGCAGCTGGCAGTCGACCACCACGGCATCCTCGAGGTTGGCCGCGGCGACCTTGATGCGTTCCTGGACTTCTTCGCTGGGAACCTGTCGTGCCGTGGAAGGCAGCGCCAGCGACAGCGCAGCGATGCTGGCGACGAAGCGACCGCCCGGACGTCGCGTCCGGATTTCCTGGAGCGGCATGACGAACCCTCCCGGCATCGGGTGCGCCCGGCGTCGTGCGCCGCCGAGCGACGACAGCTTCGTCAGGTCAGCACCCCGCGCACACGGACTGCTGTTGACCGATTCTAAAGTCATTCGTATAAACCGCAACCGGCATCTAAAGCAAGCGCGTCACCTGCCCGAGGTCGCAATCGTGCGCTCACGGGCCATCGCGGCCGCACGGGCCTGCGGCGGTGGTCGGTCCTGGCGCGGCAGCGGCGAACCGCGTGGCTGGTGCGTTGTGCGGGCCGCGATGGCGAGCCGCCCTGGCGCTGCGGGGAGAAGCGCCTTGCCGCCGCACGTCGCGGGCGAATGTGGCGATCCACCCCTGGCGCCGCGGGGACGAGGCGTGCCGGGTGCGTCACCTTGCCTCGTGCTGCGGCCGTGGCGCAGTATCGCCGTCGGCGCGCAGGGCAACAGATCCGGACGAAGCCGCGGACCCGGGGGGCGCGGACATTGCCGGCACAGCAAAGAATCGCCCGCCGCGGACCAGGGGCGGGGGCAAGGACAGAACTCACCGGCATCCACCGTTCAAGTCACGGGGCCTTCGTTGGCGAGCGAATCATGGACCGGTACGAGATCGCGATCATCGGCGCCGGCCCCGCGGGGCTGAGTGCCGCGGGGCGGGCGTGCAGCCGCGACCGGGAGGCGGGGCGCGCCACGCCGAGCCACGTGCTGCTGGAGGCCTCGCCGGCACCCGCCAAGACCATCCAGCGCTACCAGAAGGGCAAGCACGTGATGGCCGAGCCCGGCTTCCTCGACCTGCGCAGCGACCTGCGCTTCGGGGCCGGAAGCCGCGAGCAGGTGCTCGGCACCTGGGACGAGGATCTCGCGAAGCTCGGCATCAACGTGCGGTTCGGCGCCGAGGTGAAGCGCATCACCGGCACGCGCGGTGATTTCCGCGTCGAGCTTGCGGGCGGTGAGGTCGTCGGCGCCGGCAATGTGGTGCTCGCACTCGGGCTCGAAGGCAACCCCCGCCGCGTCGGCGCGCCCGGCGATGACCTCGACGGCGTGCAGTACCAGCTCGATGATCCGGATGAATACCGGGACGAGGTCATCCTGGTCGTCGGCGCCGGTGATTCCGCGATCGAGAATGCGCTCGCCCTGGGGGAGCACAACGACGTTCACATCGTCAACCGCGGCAAGGAATTCAGCCGCGCCAAGGACGCCAACCTGGCCGCGGTGCTCGCGGTGATCAACGATCCCCGGGCGCGCCTCGAGTGCCTGTACGAATCGAAGATCCGCCGCATCACGCGCGATCCCGGTAAAGCGCGACCGCTGTCGGTGCTGCTGCAGACGCCGGCCGGCGAGCGCATCGTCGAATGCAACCGGATCATCGCGCGCCTCGGTTCGGAACCGCCGCGCCAGTTCGTCGAGTCCGTCGGCATCCAGTTCCCGAGCGCGCGCAGCGACGCTATTCCGGCGCTGTCGCGGCACTACGAGAGCAACGTGCCCGGGGTCTACGTCATCGGCTCGCTGGCGGGCTACCCGCTGATCAAGCAGGCGATGAACCAGGGCTACGACGTTGTCGAGTTCATCTGCGGCAACATGATCCGTCCGGCCGATTATCCGCTGCTGGCGCGGCAGTTCCACGGCCTGCCGGATGAACGCGACCCGGAAGAGATCCTCGAGCGCTTCCGGGATATCGTGCCGATGTTCCGCGAGCTGAACGCGCTCGCATTCCGCGAGCTGGTCATCGAGAGCGAGGTTCTGGTTGCGTTTCCGGACGGTGCCGAGTTCCGCGACGCTGAGCGCCGCATGGCCGCGCTGCGCGCCGCCGGGGGCGGCGCCGCGGCGCAGGCACGTGCCAC
>CAYWMY010000042.1:0-13440 GCA_964459405.1 uncultured Steroidobacteraceae bacterium
AGTTCAGCACAACGGTCAGCGATGAGCGTGCATTGATCGCGTGCCGGAAGCGCGCGTTGATCTGATCCTTGCGTGCATCACTCCACTCGCGGTAGCCCCCGGTCTCGAATCGCGACACCGAGCCCGTGTAGTTCAGATCGCCGTGCTGGCCGCCGAACTTGAGTCCCGCGCGCCAGCTCTCGTAGCTGCCCGCGGTGAAGGCCGCTGTAGTCGTGGGGTCGTCGGGACCGTCCTCGGTGTACACCTCGATGACGCCGCCCGAATGATTGCCATAAAGCGTCGAAAAGGCACCGCGCAGCACCTCGATACGCCGGGCCGAGGCCAGGTCGAAGAGCCCGCTGCCGCCCTGGCCGTCGGGTGTGCTGGCGGGAATGCCGTCGGCCAGCAGCTTGATGCCGCGCACACCGAACTGCGCGCGTGAGCCGAAACCGCGGATGCTGATCTGCTGCTCCTGGGCAAAGGCCTCGCGGTTCTGCACGACTGTGCCCGGGACGCGATTGAGCGTCTCGGACACGTTGACGAGGGCGCGCTGCGACTGGATCTGGTCCGCCGTCACGCTGTCGACGGATACTGGCAGCTCGAAACTCGCACGTTCCTCGCGCGTGGCGGTGGTCACGACGGTGCCGAGCTCGGGCGTCGCGGTGGTGTCCATGGCATGGGCCGGCAAGCCGACGAGGGCCGCGATGCAGGCGGCGAGTGTGCTGATTCTCGATGGGGTCATGATGCTCTTCAGGGAGGGGTCTCGGGCACGGCAGTGTAATGCACGTTGTGCGACAGTGCCGCATGGCACACGTCGCGGCGGCGGCTTCAGCCGGGCCGCTGCGGTCGGAACGAAGGCATCGCACTGGACCGGGTCGCGTCGGGGTGGTCAGCCTCAGCGCGAGGTGGCGGGGAAGCCGCGCAGTCCGTCGTCGAGCGGTACGCCGAAGGCGTTCAGTGCCGTCGATACCAGGTTGTATTCACCCGCGGTGAAGACCAGGTCCATGAGCTGGTGCGTATCGTACTGCGCAGCCAGCGCCCGCCAGGTGGCGTCGGTGATCGTGCGCTGGTGGTGCATCTCGTCGGCTGCGCGCAGGAGCAGGCTCTCGAAGCCGGTCCAGCCCGGGGCGTCGGGGCCCTGGGTCACGCGGTCGATCTCCGCATCACTGAGGCCGGCCGCGTGCGCGAGGCGGCGATGCTGCGCGAACTCGTACTCGGAGCGGCACAGCCAGCCGGTGCGCAGGATCACGAGTTCCCGATGCCGCGGCGGCAGTGTGGACTGTTCGAGGATGTACGTGGCGAAGCGGCTCCAGACGCGATACAGCTCCGGGTGCCGGGCCAGCGTGCCGACGAGGTTGTACACGGGTCCCGTGGCCGCGATGGGCGCGAGGATACTCGTCTGGTCCTCGTTCCACTCGCCCGCGCGCAGCGGCGCAACGCGTGGCGGCCCGGCCGCCGGCACCGCGTCGGCGGCCTGCGGAGTCGTGCCGCGGCTCAGCATCGCGGCCAGGGTCGGATGCGGGTGCGCGGCATCACTTGTCGTAGCGCATCGACCAGCGCGAAATCAGCCACCGGCCGTCGCGCTTGACCAGCACATAGTCGTACTGGCCGACCATCTTCACCGCGACTTCGCCCCCAGGCTTCGACTCCGCGTACAGCATGCTGACACTGACCTCGGCGGAGGTTGAGGTCGCCCGGGCGATGATCGCGTTGGTCGCGTAATGGCGAGGCTGGATGCCGCTGCTTCGCGCATGCATGCGCGCCCCGGCGAAGAACTCGCGCAGCGTTGCGTGTCCGGACACCTCGTCGGGTGCCACGCCGGGCCAGTTCGGGTAATACACGGCGTCTTCCGCGAGCAGCGCCACGAAGTCGTCGATGCGGTCGTCATCGTAGAAACGGCCGTAGGCCGCGATCACGCCCATGACCTCCGCGTGATCCTCGTGTGACAGGGTGGCGAAACGCGCACCGCGCGCTGCGGGTGTGACGTCGACGATGACAGGGTCGACCATGAATGCTCCTTCCACGCGCCACGGGTCTTCGCCGGCGCGTAGACAGTTGAAATCGCGCCCCGGCACTCCGCGCGGTTACTGCAGCGAGGCGATCAGCTCGCGGTAAGCCGCCTCCGGGAAGGCCTTCAGGGTCTGCGCACGGATGAAGCCCAGTTGTCCGAGCTGCAGCATGAAGCGCGTTGCGATCGCGTCGTCGGGCGCCTCGTACACGGCAACGAAGTCGTAGCTGCCGAGCGTGAGGTAGAACGACTTGAAGTCGCCGCCCATCTCGGTCAGCAGCTTCTTCGCCGCGTCGTATCGGCGTGCCGAGTCCTTTACGGCGCGCATGCCGGGGTCGGTCCAGTGGGCCAGCATCACATACGTGGTCATGACAGATCTCCTCCGGTCAGACCGGCCGGCCCCGTGATGGTCTGCGACCGCAACGCGGCGTCCGGCCGAGATGCCACCCTTCGGCCTTCCATCGCCGTCCGGTATTGCGTGTTGAAGTATACCGCCGTGGCCGTCACCGGGAACCGGCATTCGCGGCGGTGATCGAAATCTGCTGGCGGTGCCTGCCGCCGCCGCGCGTGGATGGCCGTTCAGATACCGCGCGTGCGGATGACGGGCCGGGTGGCCGCCTGTGATGTGCGCCTGTGATGCGCAGGCGGGGCCGGCTCACCCGTGCCGGAGGCGCGGTGTGCGATGCGTTTCGGCCGCGGGCCTCACGCAGGGCGTGAGCGGTTCGGGCTCGTCAGAACGTACTCCTGCCAGGCGCGCACCGGCAGGGGTTCACCGCGCTTGCGCCACAGCGCCTCGACGACCGCGCGAGCCAGCTGCAGGTCCGTGAACAGCGGCGTGCCGGTTTCGACGGCGTGCCGGCGGATCAGGTAGCCATCGGGTCGCCCCTGCTCGTCATACGTCCGCGGCACGTTCACGATCAGGTCGATCTCGCCGGCATCGATCAGCTCGATCGCACTCCTGCCGTGGCCGGACTCCTTGGCGACGGGCGAACACGGGATGCCGAGCGTCTGCAGGGCCTCGGCCGTGCCTTCGGTCGCATAGATCGGCAGTCGCAGCTGCTCGTGGATGAGCCGCGCCTCGTCCGCGAACCAGTACTTGTCCTCCAGCGGCCCGAGCGAGAGCAACACCCCCTTCGTGGGATCGCGGAAGCCCGCGGCGTGCAGCGCCCGCAGCAGCGCCTCCTGCAGGTCGTCGCCGAGGCAGCCGACCTCGCCCGTGCTCGCCATCTCCACGCCGAGCATGGGATCGACCCCTGCGAGGCGGCCGAAAGAGAACATCGGCGCCTTGACGCCCACGTGGTCGAGCTCGAGGCTCCCCGCGAAGGCCTCGCCCGCGACGCCGAGCATGCGACGCGTCGCCTCGGCGGCGAAGTTCGCGTTCATCACCTTGGAGACGAACGGAAAGCTGCGCGACGCGCGCAGGTTGCACTCGATCACCTTGACGAGATTGTGCTTGGCGAGGAACTGCACGTTGAAGGGGCCCGTGATCGCGAGCGCCGCGGCCAGCTGCGCCGCGATGCGGCGGACGCGGCGGATGGTCGCGAGATAGACACCCTGCGGTGGCATCACCAGCGTGGCATCGCCGCTGTGCACGCCGGCGTCTTCGATGTGCTCGCTGATCGCCCACAGCACCAGCTCACCGCGGTCGGCGACGGCGTCGATCTCGATCTCCCGCGCGCGGGTTTCGAATTTCGATACCACCACCGGGTGTTCGGGCGAGACCCGCTTGGCCCGTGCCAGGATCCGGCGCAGTTCGTTCGGCTCGTGCGCGACACTCATCGCGGCGCCGCTCAGCACGTAACTCGGTCGCACCAGCACCGGAAAGCCGCCCAGCTCCTCGACGATGCTCTCCGCCGACGCGGTCTCTGTCACGTGCCGCCACGCGGGCTGGTCGATGCCCAGATCGTCGAGCAGCGCGCTGAAGCTCCGGCGGTTCTCGGCGCGGTCGATGTTCCGCGGGTCGGTGCCGAGGATGCGTACGCCGGCACGATGCAGGCGCATCGCGAGATTGTTGGGCACCTGTCCGCCCATGCTGACGATGAGGCCCTCGGGCTGTTCGCGCTCGTAGATGTCCAGCACGGACTCGAGGCTGACCTCGTCGAAGATCAGCCGGTCGCAGATGTCGTAATCGGTGCTGACGGTCTCCGGGTTGTAGTTGACCATGATGGTCTCGTAGCCCAGTGCGGAGAGCGTCTGCACCGCGTTCACGCAGCACCAGTCGAACTCGACGCTGGAGCCGATGCGGTACACCCCCGCGCCGAGCACGACGACCTTGCGGCGTGCGGTGGGCGCGACGTCGGAGGCGCCGGCGTGATACGTCGAGTACAGATAGTTGGTCTCGGCCGGGAACTCCGCCGCCAGGGTGTCGATCTGCGCGAAGTGCGGCCGGATGCCGTGCTGCAGACGCAGGGCCCGCGCGCTGCCGGGCGACAGGTGCTGCGCGTCATCGATGGCCTGATCGGAGAAGCCGAGCTGCTTGGCTTCGTGCAGCAGTTCCGGCGTGAGCCCGCTGCCGGCGGTGCGCAGCCGCGCGAACATCGCCACGACCGGCTGCATCGTGCGCAGGAACCACGGATCGATGCGGGTGATGTCGTGGATCGTCTCGACGCTCATGCCGGCAGCGAGGGCCTGTGCGACGGCGAAAATGCGTCGCGGCGTCGCGTGCCGCAGCTCCTGCTCGAGGTCCGCGAACTCGAATGCCTGCGGGTCGAGGCCCATCACGCCGATGTCGAGCATCCGCATGGCCTTCTGGATGACTTCCGGGAACGTGCGCCCGATCGCCATGACTTCGCCGACGCTCTTCATCTCGCTGCCGATCTGCTTGACCGCGCCGTGGAACTTGGTCAGGTCCCAGCGCGGCACCTTGCAGACGAGATAGTCGAGCGCCGGCTCGAAGAAAGCCGTGGTGCAGCCGGTCACGCCATTCGGGATCTCCGGCAGGTCGTGCCCGAGCGCGATGCGGGCGGCGACGTAGGCGAGGGGGTAGCCCGTGGCCTTGCTGGCGAGCGCGCTCGAACGCGACAGGCGGGCATTGACCTCGATGACGCGGTATTCGAGCGAATGCGGATCCAGCGCATACTGGATGTTGCATTCACCGATGATGCCGAGATGCCGCACGGTGCGGATCGCGATCGAGCGCAGCATCTGGTATTCGCGGTCATCGAGCGTCTGTGAAGGTGCGACGACGATCGACTCGCCCGTATGGATGCCCATCGGGTCGAGATTCTCCATGTTGCAGACCGTGATGCAGTTGTCGCTGCCGTCACGCACGACCTCATACTCGATTTCCTTCCAGCCGCCGAGATACTCCTCCACCAGTACCTGCTTGGCCCCGCCCGCGAACGCGCGTCGCAGCCCGGCCTCGAGATCAGCTTCACGCCGCAGGATGCCGCTGCCCTTGCCGCCGAGCGCGAAGCCGGCCCGCAGCATCACGGGGTAGCCCAGCTCGCGGATGGCGTGGCGCGCTTCGGCCACCGTGGCGCAGGCGATGCTCCGCGCGGTCCGGACGTCGATCTCATTGAGCCGCTCCACGAACCGCTGGCGGTCTTCGGTGTCGAGAATGGCGCTGACCGGAGTGCCGAGCACGCGCACGCCGAGTTCCTCGAGCACGCCGCTCTCGTGCAGAGCGATACCGCAATTGAGGGCCGTCTGGCCGCCGAAGGACAGCAGGATGGAGTCGACCTGCTCGCGGCGCATGATGTCGGCCGCGACGTCGGGTGTGACTGCGAGCAGGTAGAGCCGGTCGGCCATGCCCGCACTGGTCTGGATGGTCGCGATGTTGGGGTTCAGCAGGACCGTGAAGACGCCGTCCTCCTTGAGCGCCTTGATGGCCTGCGAGCCCGAGTAGTCGAATTCACCGGCCTGCCCGATCTGCAGGGCGCCCGATCCCAGGATCAGCGTGCGTCGCGGGCCGGGAGGGCGGTTCGGCTGGTTCATGGTTCAGTTCCCCGTGGCGCCGGCGGTGCGCAGGAATTCGTCGAACAGGAAGCCGGTGTCCTGTGGTCCCGGTGAGGCCTCGGGATGGAACTGAACGCTGAAGTACGGCCGGTCGACGCAGCGGATGCCCTCGTTCGATCCGTCGTTGATGTTCACGAACCAGGGTTGCCAGCCCGGCGGCAGCGAATCCTCGCGCACTGCGTAGCCGTGATTCTGGCTCGTGATGTAGCAGTGACCGCTCAGCAGATCGCGGACAGGCTGGTTCACGCCCCGGTGACCGTAGGGCAGCTTGTAGGTGTCGCCGCCGGCGGCGAGGCACAGGATCTGGTTGCCGAGGCACACTCCAAAGACCGGTCGCGCGCGGCCGGCAAGCAGTGCGCGGACCTGGGTGACCAGGGCGCCGAGATCCTTCGGATCGCCCGGGCCGTTGCCGATCAGGATGCCGTCCGCACGCGCCGCCAGCGGCGCCAGGTCGCAGTGCCACGGCGCCCGCGTCACGCTGGCGCCGCGCTTGAGCAGCGAGCGCACGATGTTGTCCTTGGCGCCCGCATCGATGAGCAGCACCTCCAGCGGTCCACCCGCGTATCGCAAGGGTGCCTCGGGTGCCACCTCCTGGAAGATTCCTGCGCGCATGTCGCGTTCGTCGGCCTGTTCGTGGACCTGAAGCGCCGACATCGACTCCGGAGCGAGCCAGCCGCGCATGGTGCCGAACTGGCGCAGGCGGCGCGTCAGCGTGCGGGTGTCGATGCCGGTGATGCCCGGCACCGCCTCGCCGGCGAGCCAGTCGCCAAGGGTCCGGATCGAGGCGTGGTGGCTCGGCGTGTCCACGTAGTGCTGAACGACCAGTCCCTGCACCTGGATCCGCCCGGACTCGTAGCAGTCATCGAGCTGGTCCGGCTGGCGCGGCGCCGGCACGCCGTAATTGCCGATCAGCGGATAGGTGAGAACGAGGATCTGGCCGCGGTATGAAGGGTCAGTCAGTGTTTCCACGTACCCGGACATGGCGGTGTTGAACACGACCTCGCCCGCGACTGCCCGGGAGGCGCCGAAGCCGGTTCCGTGCAGGATGGTTCCGTCCTCGAGCTCGAGTCGCCAACGCTTGTCTGTGGACATTCGCTCCGCCTTTTCAGTCGCCCGGTACCGCATGAGCCCTGCGGCTCCTACAGTACACTCACAGGGCGGCGGTCGTGAAATCGTGGTGAGGTCTGCGGCGCACAGGCCGCCTTTGACAAGTCCAGCATCGGGAGCAGTCGACACAGATGAGCGGTTCCACGGGAGCCGGCAGCGATGCCAGGGCGATCAAGGAAAAGGAATTGCGCATCGCGCTCGTCTGCTACGGCGGCGTGTCGCTTGCGGTCTACCAGCACGGCATCACCAAGGAGATCCTCAAGCTGGTGCGGGCCTCCCGCGCCTATCACACCGCGACCGAACAGCGGGTCAAGCAGCATGCGGCCCACGTCTACCGCAGCACGGGTGTGGACCATGGGGCCGTCTCCACGGAGACCGTGTACTTCGAGATCCTGAAGATGCTGGGTGGCCGGGGTCTGGATCTGCGGGTGATCGTGGACGTGATCGCGGGAGCGTCATCCGGCGGCATCAACGGCGTGGTCCTCGCGCGCGCGCTGGCCCACGACCTGTCCATCGATCCCGTCACGGACCTCTGGCTGAACGACGTCGACATCTCGAAGCTGCTCGCGCCGGAGGCGAAGCCGAACCGCACGAGCAAGTGGTACCTGCGCCCGTTCGTGCCACCGCTGCTGCGGGTGCTCGCGCGCCGGCGCCTGCTCGCCGGCCAGGCTGATCGGGAGACACGCCGGAAACTCTCCATGTTCCTGCGATCGCGCTGGTTCGAGCCGCCACTCGATGGTGGCCGGCTCTGCGCGCTGCTGCTCGATGGACTGCAGTCCATGGGCCCGGCGCGCGACCGCCATGCGTCGCTGCTGCCGGCCAGCCACAGGCTCGACCTGCGGCTCACGGTCACGGATGCGCGCGGTGCCGGACGCCGCATCTACATGCACGACCCGCCGGTCATCCACGAGCACGAGCACCGTCACGTGCTGCGGTTCTCCTGTGCGCACGTCGACGGAGTCGGCGTGCGCGGCGATTTCGATCTCGTCAACGTGCCCTCGCTGGCGTTCGCGGCCCGTGCGACCTCGTCGTTTCCGGGCGCCTTCCCGCCGGCGCAGATCGGTGAGATGGACGCGGTGCTGGCATCGCGCGGGGAGGCCTGGACCAATCGCGAGGAATTCCTGGCCGTGAACTTCCGGCACTACCGTGAGCACGGCCTCGATCCCGCGACCGCGGTGCTGCTCGACGGCAGCGTGCTCGAGAACAAGCCGTTCCGCATCGCGCTGGAGGCGGTCATGACGCATGCGGCCTTCCGCGAGGTTGACCGGCGCCTCGTGTTCATCGATCCGCACGCGCGGAGCCAGCTGCCGCGTCGGCCGGTCGACGTGCCGGGCTTCTTCGGCGCCATCCGCGGCGCACTGTCCGATCTGCCGCGCCACGAGCCGATCAACGACGAGATCGTCTGGGTCGGGCGCTTCAACGAACAGATGCGCCGCGAGCGTGTGGCCATCGAGGTGACGCGACCGCATATCGTGGCGCGCATCGCGGGCATGGCGGGTGCCGCGCTCGACCGGCCGGTGCTGGCGGTGCAGCTGCAGCGCTGGCGGGTGGAGGCGGGCCGGCTGCTGATCACCGACGCCCGGATGCCTTACAACGCGTACATGCGTCTCATGATCGACGAGGCGTTGGCGTATCTCGCGGGCCTCGTGCGCGAGGCCTGCGGATATGCGGCCGATTCACCGCAGGCTGAATGGATCGGGGCGGTGCTGCATGCCTGGGCGCGGCGCCACGACATCCTGCTGTTCGAATACACGATTCCGGAGAACGCCGCGAGCGAGGCCGAGCTGCTGCCGTGCATGAGGTTCGTGGTGGCCTTCAATCTCGCTTACCGTGCCCGCCGGCTTCACTTCGTGGTCGAGGCCGTCAATGGTCTGTATGCGCGCGTCGACGATCCGCAGTTCTGCGGTGCCTCCTCGAGTGTGCTGGACCACGTGAAGGGCAGGCTGTATCGCTGCCTGGAGACTGTGCGCGTCTACGGGAATGCCGAATTCCTGGAGGCCGATACCATCGGGCGCATCCGCCGCGTGTTCGAAGAGCTCACGCCCGCGATGGAGCCGGGCGCCATGCGGAATGCGGAGGCGGCCGTGGACCGGCACGATGCCGTCATCACGGGGCTGATCGACGAGCTGGCCCGTGTCTGCGACTTCGTACGGCTGAACGAGGAATCCGACGCCGCACTCGCGTCACCCGACGTGCTCCAGCTCGGGGCGGCCTGTCGCCGGGAAGTGCTGATCGCCTACCTGGGTTTCGTGTTCTGGGACATCGTGCTGCTGCCCATGATGCAGGCGCGCGAGCTGCACGCGCTGTCCGAACTGGGCGAGATCCGCGTCGATCGCATCAGCCCGGACGATGCAAAGACGCTGGCGGCCTGCGGTCCGGTGCCCGGCCTGAAGGGTGGAGCCCTCGGCGGCTTCGGCGCCTTCTTCAGCGGGCCTGCGCGCGAGCACGACTACCTCTGGGGGCGCCTGCACGGCGTGGAGCGCCTGATCGACCTGCTGGAAAGCTCGGCGCAGGGCGAGGTGCCGCCCGGGATCGACTGGCGGCTGCTCAAGAAGCGCGCCTTCCAGCGCGTCCTGCAGGAGGAATCGGCGCGGCTCGAGCGGGTGCCGGATCTGCTGGCCCGGCTGCAGGCGGCGGTTGCGGTGCTCTGAGGGGCCGCCACGCCGCGCGGCGTGTGATCGAGGCCGGCCCGCTTTCGCATCGGGAGGGGGTGTGCCGCTGCCGCGTTGCGGGCGCCCCACCGAGGCCGCGGGCCAGGTGGCCTGGCTGCTCGCGAGCGAGGCCGCGTCGGCCAACGGCCAGGTCATCGCCATCGGCCGCGGTGACGGCTGCTGAGTCGCAGCGGCATGCCGGTGCTATAATCCGCGCCCCCCTCGCGCGGGAGCACTCGCTGGTCCGCCGGTGTGTGCCGACCCGTTTCAGACACAGTCCAGGAGCAGCCTCATGGCATTGAAGACCGCGCAGCAGTACGTCGACAGCCTCCGCGCTTTGAAGCTCAACGCATACGTGGGCGGCGAGAAGATCAGCGGCTCGGTCGTCGATCACCCGGCCGTTGCGCCGCACATCAACACGGTCGCCAAGACCTACGAGCTCGCGCATCGTCCCGAACACCAGGACGTCATGACCGCCATCAGCCATCTGACCGGCGAGCGCGTTCACCGTTACACGCACATCTTCCAGAACAACGACGACCTGGTGAAGAAGATCGAGATGCTGCGCCTGCTCGGCCAGGTCACCGGCACGTGCTTCCAGCGCTGCGTCGGCCTCGACGCGTTGAATTCGATGTACGCGATCTCGTACGAATGCGACAAGGCGCATGGCACGGACTACCACCAGCGCTTCCGCAAGTACCTGACCTGGGTGCAGCAGCAGGATCTGATGCTGGCCGGCGCCATGACGGATCCGAAGGGTCACCGCGCCAAGCGGCCCGCCGAACAGGCCGACCCCGACCAGTTCGTGCGTGTGGTCGAGCGCCGTCCGGACGGTGTCGTGATCCGCGGCGCCAAGGTGCACAACACCGGCGGCATCAATTCCCACGAGGTCCTCGTGCTGCCGGGCACTGCGATGAAGGCCGACGAGAAGGACTTCGCGATCGCCTGTGCGGTGCCGGCCGATGCACCCGGCGTGATCATGATCTTCGGCCGCCAGTCGAACGACAGCCGCAAGATCGAGGGCTGCGGCATGGACATCGGCAACCCGCGCTTCGGCGTCGTGGGTGGCGAGGCCATGGTCGTGTTCGAGGACGTGTTCGTGCCGAACGACCGCATCTTCCTGAACGGTGAGGTCGACCAGTGCGGGAACATGGTCAATTATTTCGCGACCTGGCATCGCGCCAACTACGGCGGCTGCAAGGGCGGCAATGCCGACGTGCTGATCGGCGCGACCGCGAAGACGACACGCATCCTCGGTACGGACAAGAACGCCGTGGTGCGCGACAAGCTCATCGAGATGGTGCACCTGACCGAGACGTCCTACGGCACGGCGATCGCCGCGAGTGCGCAGGGCCACAAGCTGCCCTGCGGTTCGCAGATGGTGAACCCGATGCTTGCGAACGTGACCAAGCAGAACATCACGCGCAACATCTACGCCGTGGGTCGGATCGCGCACGATCTCGCGGGCGGCTATCTCGCGACCATGCCGGACGAGGCCTCGTTCGAGAACCCGGAGATCGCGAAGTACGTCAAGAAGTACCACGTCGCCAATCCGGAGTACGACGTGATGGACCGCGTGAAGATGGGTCGCTACATCGAGAACATGACCAGCGTCACGACCATGGTCGAGGCCATGCACGGTGCGGGATCGCCGCAGGCGCAGCGCATCGTGATGATGGGGCAGGCCGGCATCGAGGCGAAGATCAAGATGGCCGAAGCCGTCATCGACGGCAAGGACGACGTGCCGGGACTGCCGCTGCGGCGGCGCTGAAGGTCCCGCAGTTCCGCGGACCGGCAGCAGGTGCCGGTCCGTCGGTCCGTCTGCCACCTGCGACAGATCGAATCCCGGAAGTCTCTGCTTCCGGGATTTTTTTTGGTGCGTGATCGGCCGGGTGCCGCGCGGGGCACGCGACGGAGTTGCGTCAGCCCGCGTGACCGGCTCCGCAATCGGTTCACCCGGTCAGCCCGGGGGCGCGCCGCCACGTCGTCGCCGGCGCGCGGCATGCTCCTCGCGCGCGTCATGGCTCGTACGTCTGGAGTCCGGGTCGGCCGGTGCAGGCGGGCTTACAGTCGGAACGCGATCCCGATCAGGCCTTCGAACTGCCACAGCCCTTTCGTGCGCGCCTCGATCGTGCAGGCGGCTTCGACGCTGTCGGACTTGCAGAAGATGGAGCCGTCCGTGTCGAGCAGCGTGACGTGGCTGCGGGCTTCGATGCGCAGCGCGACGCGCTTCGCGACGGGTACGCGCAGACCGAGACCCAGGTTCAGCGAGGGCTCGATGCGATCGTCGAGCCCGGCACGCGATGGACTGAAGCGTGTGATGCCGAGCCCGCCGACGACGTAGGGCGCGAGCCCGCTGCGGCCTCTGTCACCCCAGAAGTAAGTACCCCCGAAGTGCAGGTAGTCCACGCGCAGGTCCAGCGGCGCGCTCGCGGACGCCCCGGGGCGTGCCTCGATCGTGGTGTCCTGCTGCGTGAACGTCAGCTCCCACTGTGTGTCCGGCGAGCGGCCGAGATTCAGCGCGAGGCCGAAACTCGCGTGCTCGCGGATGTCGCGCCGGGCATCGATGGAGGAGTCGCGGAACGAGCCGCCGGCACGGTAGCCGGCCAGCGGCATGATCTCGAAGTCAGCCGCTGCCGCGGCCATGGGACCGAGGCCCAGGGCGGCAAGCAGCGCAGCCGGAAGCCGTCGGCGGGCGAGCGGGTTGGAGCGGGGCCTGCTCGCGTCAGGCAATTCGCGCATGGGGGACTCCTGGGTTCTGGCCGTCGCGGCCGCCGGGGTTCGTCGCAGAGCGGTTCAGCCCATGGTGGCAATGACATCGGCCGTGATGCGGAAGACCACGCGCACCTCGCCGGGCACGCGCCGCGGATAACGGTCGATGCCCAGGTACTTCTTCGACAGCCGGTCGATGTGCGCATCCGCACCCATGGTGGTGTGTCCCGTGACGTGGCCACGGATCATGTAGACGCGGTAATGGTTGTCGGCCGCCGTCACGGACAGCGCGACGCGCGGGTCGCGCTTCATGTTCCGGTCCTTCACGCGCCCGAGTGCCGTATTGACCAGGATCTCGTCGCCCTCGAGATCGACCCACACCGGGCTCGACTGGGGGCTGCCGTCGGGCATCAGTGTGCTGAGGTGCACGAACACCTTGTCCTGCAACATGTCCTTCAAGGTCTGCGGAAGTGCTGTCATGGTCATCTCCTCCGCTCGTGGACTCGTCCCCTCCCGAGCCAGCGCGCCAACCGCTCGCCCCAAAGCATAAGCCCAAAAGGCCGCGGCACCGAATGCGGAGCCTGTACCGGGCGGCGCGCGCAATGCGGCGCTGCGATATCCGTTGAACCCGGAGTGTGCAACGAAGGGCAGTCATCGAGACCGCAAGGGTACCGGCGTCTGGGCAGACCGGGCTCGCCTGGCGCGTTGGTGCCCGACCAGCAGGCCGGACGGGGTGCGCTGAGCCCGGCTCAGCGCTGGAGGCAAGCCTCGATGTCTTCGAAAGACGGGCCACACCATTCGATCCGTTGACGCGATTGCAAATACAAACGATTCGCGTTCAGTATAAGCCCAGCAACGTGTCCGCGTGCCATACCCGGAACGCCCGACGAATCGGTCGCATGCCTCTCCAGAAGCCCATCAGCCCGGACGACCCCCTGAACCCGGCCACGCGGCGCGGAGTGCTCGTGGCTGTCATCGCCACACACATCGCGGCAGCGGCCCTCGTCGTCTCGACCGCTCATCCGG
>CAYWMY010000043.1:0-13440 GCA_964459405.1 uncultured Steroidobacteraceae bacterium
ATCGGATTCTTCGACCTGCAGCAGATCGAAGTCCTCAAGGGTCCGCAGGCGCTTTTTTTCGGCAAGAACAGCCCTGCAGGGGTCATCTCCATGACCAGCATCGACCCGACCGCAGAACTGGAGGGTTATGTGCGGGGCGGCTACGAGTTCGTGGCCAATGAACGTTACGTGGAGGGAGCCGTCGGCGGACCCCTGACCGATTCGCTGCGGGCGCGTGTCGCCATCCGCGGCTCGAAAATGGATGGCTGGATCGAGAACACGGCAGCGCCACGCGCGAATCCTTATGCCCCGGCGTTTCCGCTGCCCGGAGCGCTCGGCAAGGGCCAGCCGGGGAACAAGGAATTCATCGGCCGCGCCACGCTCGTGTTCGACCCGGGCACCGCCTTCGATGCGAACCTGAAGCTGTCCGGTGGCGTGTTCAAGACCAATACCGACAGCAATGCCGCGCAGGCCTTCTGCGCCCCGGGGATCGCACTGCCGAGCGCGAGCGGCATCGACGACGCGACCGGCGACTGCAGACTCGACCGGTATCGCAGTTCGAGCGATATGCCAACCGGATTCCTGGTCGACTGGCCGGGAGCGCCGGACGACGGGAAGACCTTCTCGAAGCTGCACACGTATCTGTCCTCGTTGACGATGAACCTGGAGCTCGAGGACATCACACTGACTTCGGTGACCGGCTATTTCTATCTGCGGAATCGCGGCTTCGATGATTTCACCTACACGGGGACCGGTCGCATCTGGGCCGCGGTCAGCGAGCGGACCAAACAGTTCTCCCAGGAGCTGCGGGCCGTCACCGACTTCGATAGCGCCGTCAACCTGACCATGGGCAGCTACTTCGAGAAGGGCACCCTCGGGACGGGTGGCGGCTCAATGGTCGCCTACCTGGGTCCCGATCCCGTGACGGGCCGCTTCTTCAGCTACGACCTGTTCACCAAGTCGCGCAGCGAAGCGAGTTCGCTGTTCGGACAATTGCGCTGGGATGTGCTCGAGAACGTCGAGCTCGCGGCAGGGGTCCGCTACACGCACGAAAAGAAGAAGCTGCTGCACGCGCGGAACAATTTCGTCCGTGCGCCCCTGCCCTTCCTGCCGGCCGGGGTCGATCTGAGCGATACCTACTCGGACAGCAACTGGTCGCCTGAGGCCAGTGCGGCCTGGCATCCGACGTCCGACTCGACGGTCTACGCGGCCTACAAGACGGGCTACAAGTCGGGTGGCTTCTCGCAGCCCGGCAATATTCCCATCGGCACCACCGGTCAGGCTCTCGAGTTCCAGAGCGAGAGCGCCAAGGGCTTCGAGGTCGGCTACAAGGGCCAGTTCCTGGATCGGCGGCTGCGCATGGACCTCACCGTCTATCAGTACGACTACGATGATCTGCAGCTCAGCTCGTTCAATGCCGCGACGCTGAGCTACTCACTGCGTAACGCCGCGAAGGCGCGCACGAAGGGCGTGGAGGCGGCGATGGACTGGCGGGCCTCGCCCCGGCTCCTGCTGCGCGCGGCAGCCGGCTACAACAAGGCCCGGTACCGCAACTTCACGGGTGCGCCCTGTTATGCCGGGCAGACGGCAGCACAGGGATGCGTCGCGGCAGATCCGGCGGCTCCGGCGGTCAGGGCACAGGATCTCTCGGGTCGCCCGCTGACGCGTGCGCCGGACTGGAGCTTCAACGTCGGCGGCAACTACGACGTGCCCCTCACGGGCGACCTCACGCTTGGACTGGCGGCGGACGCGAACTACAGCGACAGCTATTACGCCCAGGAAAACCAGAATCCCGAGTCCCTGCAGGATTCCTTCTGGCGCTTGAACGCCAGCGTGCGTCTCACCAACGAGTCTGCGGGCTGGGAAGTGGCATTGATCGGCCGCAACCTGACCAACACGTACTACATGACGACCAGCGTGGACAAGCCCGCCGGGCGGGCCGGAGAGCTCGGGGCCGGCCTGCAGCGCCCACGCGAAGTCGCCTTGCAGGCGAGCTATCGTTTCTAGACGGCACGGTCGCTCCGTGCACCCCCCGGGTGCACGGAGCGGTCCGATCGGATCCGCAGCCGCCGGCATCGTTCCGGCTGAACGTCCGCGCACCATGATCAGTCACCTCGAGGACTTCGGCCGCGGGCCCTGCCTGTGGCAGGCGACCGACCGCGGTGTCGCCACGATGCACTTCGCGGCCGCGAACGGCTTCCCGGTCGGCGCTTACCGGCATTTCCTCCGCCTGCTCGCACCGCACCACTGCATTCATGGACTGGAAAATCGCGGCATGTGGCCGGATCAGCCGGCGCCGGATCCCGCGTTTTCCTGGGACGATCAGGCCGACGATCTGATCGCCTTCCTCGATCATCAGGCCGGCGCGGGCCGGATCCGCAAACCCATCATCGGCGTCGGGCACTCCATCGGCGGCGCGTTGACCCTGTTCGCGGCCAGCCGACGCCCTGACCTGTTCTGCCGGCTCGTGCTGATCGACCCGGCGTCGATGCCATCACGTACACAGCGGCAGAGCGGCCACGAAGCGAACGTCGCGAAGCAGTACATGGTCGGAAAGACCCTCAAGCGTCGTGTCCGATGGACGAGCCGGGAGGAATTCAGGTCTTACCTGCCGACGCGGGAGATCTACACGAGCTTTCGTCCGGAGGCGCTGGAGGACTACGCCCATGCGGGGCTGATCGACGACGGCGAAAGCGGATTCCGGCTCGCCTACCACCCCGCCTGGGAGGCGCACAACTTCATGACGACAGGGTCGATCTGGTCACGCCTGGCCGCCATCCGGATTCCGACGCTGCTGCTGCATGGCGAGACCTCGAACCTGTACCCCGCCGAGGACCTCGAAGGGTTGAAAGCGGAATTCTCACCGGTGGTCGAAGTGCTGGCCGTCAGAGGCTGCGGCCACATGATCCCGCAGGAAGACCCGCATCAGCTCGCACAGCTGATCCTGCGGTGACAGCCAGGCGATCGTCACCCGCGCGCTCGTACGTCGCTGGAAGGCACAGACACCCCCGACCGCCGCCTCGAAGAAACGGCTGACGCGGTCATGCGAGGGCGAGAAGCCACCCCGCCAGCGCAGCCAGCGCCACGACCAGCCAGGGAGGCGCCCGTCGGACAACCAGCAGGATCAGCGCGCCGAGCGCGAGGGCAAGATCCGCGGCGGAGCGCACACCGCTCGTCCACACCGGATCGTAGAAGGCTGCCAGCAGCACCCCGACGACCGCCGCGTTGACGCCAGCGAGCGCGCGGCGCAGCGACTGCACGCGCCGCAGCCGGCCCCAGAACGGCAGCACACCGATCACGAGCAGAAAGGACGGCACGAACACGGCGACCAGGCACAGGGCCGCGCCGAGCACACCGTTCGGCGGGACGTTCATCACCGTGCCGAGAAACGCCGCGAACGTGAACAAGGGTCCCGGGACGGCCTGTGCCGCGCCATAGCCCGCAAGAAATGCTTCGTTGCTCACCCAGCCCGGTGGCACGACCTCCGCCTGCAGCAGCGGCAGCACGACGTGGCCGCCACCGAAGACGAGCGATCCAACCCGCAGGAAGCCATCCGTGAGTGCGACGGCATGACTCGGCCAGACGGATGCCACGACAGGCAGCGCGAGCAGCAGGGTCGCGAGCGTCGCGAGTGCCGCGACCGCAGCCGCGCTCGAGACAGGAACGTGCAGGTCGCCGTCCTGGGCGCCTGGATCCACCCGCAGGGCAAAGAGCCCGACCACGCCGCCCGCCACGATCACCGCGACCTGGGTCCACGGCGATGGCGCCAGCAGCACGGGAATCGCCGCCAGCACCGCCACCGTCATGCGGGGAGCATCCGGACAGAGCGAGCGTCCCATGCCCCACAGGGCCTGAGCGACCACAGCGACGGCAGCGAGCTTGAGACCGTGCAATGCGCCGAGCGAGGCTGCGGCATCGAACGCCAGGATCCCATAGCCGAACAGCGTGAGCGCAACGGCGGAAGGCAGGGTGAAGCCGAGCCATGCGGCCAGCGCACCCGACAGGCCGGCCTTCATCAGGCCGATGCCGATCCCGACCTGGCTCGACGCGGGCCCGGGCAGGAACTGACACAGCGCCAGTAGATCCGCGTAAGCAGCCTCGTCGAGCCAGCGGCGCCGGACAACGAAGGCCTCACGGAAATAGGCGAGATGCGCGATCGGGCCGCCGAAGGAGGTGAGCCCGAGGCGCAGAAAGACCCGGAAGACTTCGCTCGGGGTCTGGCGGCCGGGGCTCGCTGTCGGATCGCTCATGTGGCCGGTCACCACCCGATTGCGGGGTTGTCCGCGGCGTGCATGATCGCATCGCCCCACCGTGCGACACCATGCCGCCACTCAACACCCCGTCGTCGAGAGATGCTCGACCGCTGGCCCGGCCTGCCGGGCCAGCCGCACGCGCTGGTCCTCGAGGCCGTCCCAGGCGGAACACGACGCCGATCTCGTTGGCGAGAATTTCCTTCGAGGCACGCAGGATCTCGAGCGATTCGGCGTTGATCTGCTTGTGCAGCTGCGCCACGAGAGACTGGTTCGAGAACACCGAGAACTGCACGATGAACGCCCGCACCTGATCGGGCGTCTGCTCGCCCCGGCGGAACCAGTCCGTGTAGCGGTTCGCCGTGATGATGCGGTGTCGGAGACGTTCGTGGTCGATGCGGTCGCGGAAGACCTGGAAGCGCTGTGCCTTGTCGGGCCGACAGCCCCGGTGGCCGGCCCTGACGGCCATGAGCGTCGCCGGACCGGGCGCCTTGAGCCCCTGTCCGCGCGCGTCATGCTCGCGTCCGGGTGCCGCCCGCCGGGTCATCACGGTCTCCTCGCCACCGCACGCGGCCTGAACCACTGCCGTTTGGACCGGTCAGGATTGCCGGAATTCACCCCACGAAGCCTTCGCCGCGCGGGAACCGTCCGAGCCAGCGCGGTGGCAGCGGAATGGTGGCCCTCTCAAGACGCAGAAAATCAGCGGGTACCGTTCCAGCCACCGATCAGGGGTGCGCTTTCCACAGACCCCGAGTGACGTTCTGAACGATCGGCGATGCTTGAACTCGTCGGACAGCCGCTTTTGAGGTCCGGCCTTCGATTCGTTCACACGTTCTTTCGCCTGAACGCTTCGTTAAGGCATCGCTTTCTTTGCGAACACCTGCCGCGGCGCGCGGGGGCTGGCAGGCTCAGGGCTCGAAGTCGGGCTGGCATTCCGGCGCCGCAGCAACGAAGGCCGGGTGCTGCATGCAGGTGGCGTGGATGTGTCGGACGCGCGGACAGGGCGCGAGGTCACACTCGAAGCGCAGCGCGTTCCAGACCTGCGGAACGAGGCAGCAGTCGGCCAGCGTGGGTGTTGCGCCGTAACAATAGGGCCCGGACGAGGCGAGCATGACCTCCAGTGCACGGAAGCCCTCGCTGATCCAGTGGCGGTACCAGGCATCGCGTTCACTCCGACTCCGCCCCAGCCCCTGCTCCAGGTACTGCAGCACACGCAGGTTGTTGAGTGGATGGATATCGCAGGCGACCGCGAGCGCCAGCGCCCGTACCTGCGCGCGCTCGACCGGCGAGACCGGCAGCAGCCGCGGCTCCGGAAACTGCTCCTCGAGATACTCGATGATCGCGAGCGACTGGTGGAGCACCTGCCCCGCGTGCACCAGCGTCGGCACGAGCCCCTGGCGGTTCAGTGCCCGATAGCCCGGCGTATGCTGTTCCCCGCGCCGCAGATGCACGAACTGCGGCTCGTAGGCCAGTCCCTTGAGATGCAGTGCGATGCGCACGCGGAACGCCGCCGAGCTGCGGAAGTACGTGTAGAGCTTCAGCACCGCCGCACCTCCTGCTCGATCGCGCCGAAGGGTGAGCGGCCCGCGGCGTCGAAGAACTCGATGCAGACCCGGTCGCCAACGCCCGGACAGGGCGTCAGGGCCTTCCCGGTCTCGAAGATCTCCAGCAGGTGGCGCTCGACGATGCACGAGCAGCCGCGCGCGACATCGGCGTTCGAAACCGTGCCCGAGCCGATGTTCGTGCCCGCGCCGAGGCCGCGCGTCTTCGCGGCATGCGCGATCAGCGCCGGAAGATCGAAGCACATGTCCCGGCCCGGGTCCGCATGGCCGAAACGCCGGCCGTTCCAGTACGTGACGATCTCGCCATGCAGGCGGGCACCGTGGATATCGAAGTAGCGGATCTCGCGGAAGTTGACCAGCTTCTCGTAGAACACCGCCCAGTCGTCCATGCGACCGCGGTGCACGTTGTGCGTGAGGTGATCGACGCACAGCAGTCCCGCGCCCGCATGCGCGGGAGGCGCGCGTGGCTCGAAGTCGACATCGTGGAGCACTTGCGGTTCCGTCGCCGTGTACTCAACGAATTCGAAACCGTCGGTGCCCATCGGGTTCTGTGGCGTTGCGGCCATCACCAGATCCCCGGGAGCCCGTGCTTCCGCGGACGAGTGTACACCCACTCCTCACCGCCGGCACAAACCCACAACGCCGCAGTGCGTGGCGCGCGACATTGCCTCGCGCTGTGCGCGCCGCGGGTCCCAACGACGGGCGCGAGCGCGATGCCGTACGATTGAAACCTGGATGCGCCGTTCGCGTCACCGGACCATGCTGAATGAAATCCGCTCTCGTCATCCGCCATATCACCTTCGAGGACCTCGGCAGCTTCGGTGCCGTGCTCGCCGCGCGTGGCATCGAGCTTCGCTATGTCGAGGCCGGCGTCCACGATCTGGCGAGCCTCGACCCGGACTCGCCGGACCTGCTGGTCGTGCTCGGCGGTCCCATCGGAGCGTATGAGGAAGCCTCGTACCCATTCATCCTCGACGAACTGCGACTGCTGGAGCGGCGCCTGGCCCGGGACCTGCCGACGCTCGGTATCTGCCTCGGTGCGCAGCTCATGGCGCGTGCGCTCGGTGCGCGCGTCTTTCCCGGCCCCGCGAAGGAGATCGGCTGGACGCCGCTCGCACTGACGCCGGCCGGGACGGCATCGCCACTCGCGCACCTGAGTGGCGAGCGCACCTCGATGCTGCACTGGCACGGAGACACCTTCGATCTCCCGGCGGGCGCGACGCTGCTCGCCTCTACGGATCTGTGCCGGCACCAGGCCTACGCGTGGGGCAGCAGCGCGCTCGCATTCCAGTGTCACCCGGAAGCACGCACGGTCGATCTGGAGCGATGGTACATCGGCCATGCGGCGGAGCTGGCGGCAGCCGGCCTGTCGGTGCCGGAACTCCGCGCCGCGGGCCGGCGCTTCGGTCCCGCGCTCGAGACGCAGGGTGCGCTCTGTTTCAGCGCATGGCTGAACGTGGTCAGTCTGTGACGATCTCACTTCGACAACGTCACGGTCCGGCGCACTGCTGCACGAGAAGCACCGTGCCGGCCGCACGCTGCGACGGCGAGGGCAGCCGTGCATGCGGCCTCGGCGAATGCGCACGGCGCCGCACGGGGTCGTGTCGCGCGGGCGGACCGCCTTGCGGCCCCGATACCCCTTGCGGAGCACGGCCATGAGCGGGCCGCGGCGCCTCGTCGTCAGCGCCTTGCGCGTGGGTCGCGCGGTGGCTTTCGGGCCGAACGGCGAGCCGAGCGCCATCGACAAACACGCGGTCCTGCAGCCCTTGCGGCTCGACGTGCGGGGCCTCGCCGGCGACGAACAGGCCGACCGCAGGCATCACGGAGGACCGGAGAAGGCGCTGCATCACTACGCGGCCCGGCATTACGCGTTCTGGCGCCGTGAGTGCCGCATGGTTCCCGAGTCCCGCTTCGCACCGGGTGCCTTCGGCGAGAACCTCAGCACTGTCGTGCTGACCGAGGACGAGGTCTGCGTTGGCGACACTTTCCGCCTCGGCGGCGCGCTGGTGCAGGTCTCGCAGGCGCGCCAGCCCTGCTGGAAGCTGAACCTGCGCTTCGGCCTCGCGGACATGGCGCGGCGCGTGCAGGCGAGCGGCCGGACGGGCTGGTACTACCGCGTGCTCGAGCCCGGAGACGTCGCGCCGGGCGACCCGCTGGAGTTCATCGCGCGGCCGCACCCGGACTGGTCGCTGTCGCGTCTGCTGCACCACTGGTACGTGGATCCCCTGAACCGCCCCGCTCTCGAGGCCATCGCGGGACTCGAGGCGCTGTCGCCGTCCTGGCGCGAACTGGCCGGCCGGCGTCTCGAGTGCGGCCAGGTCGAGGACTGGTTCCGCCGACTGCTCACGCCGGAGCCGCAGACCCCGCAGCCGCCGCAGCCGTGATGCGCAGGGGCAGCAGCGTGAAGCCGCTGCCCGGATACTTGGCGCGCTGTGGCGCCCGGCCCGGAACCGGCTCGATCCGCGTCGTGCCCCGCAGCAATTCGTCGAGAACCGTGCGCAGCTCGAGCCGGGCGAGTGGCGCGCCGGGACACACGTGAATGCCGGCACCGTAGAGCAGGTTGTCCGCGGGGTCTCGGTCCAGACGGAACTCGTCGGGATCGCCGAACACGGCCTCGTCACGGTTCGCGGATGCCCAGAGGATCGACACGCGCTCGCCCGCGGCGATGCGACGACCGCCGATCTCGACGGCCTTCGTCGTCACGCGCCGGTTCGAGATGAGCGGCGCGTGCAGGCGCAGGATCTCGTCGATCGCGGCAGGCAGCAGCCCGGGTCCGGCGCGCAGCCGGACCTGCAGCTGCGGATGCGCCGCCAGGTACTGCGCCAGGATGCCGACCGCTGCCGCGATGGTCCCGAGCTCACCCACGGTCCAGTTGCGCAGAATGCTGACGATCTCGTCGTCGCCGATCGGCCGGCCGTCGACGTGCTCACGCATCAGCTCGGTCGTGAGGTCCCGGGGCGCTGCGTGACCGGCGCATCGCCGCTGTTCCAGCACCCGCCGAATGTAGCTGTCGAACTCGCGCGCCACCTCGGCCATCGCGGCGCGGTCACCCGCGAGCGTCGCTGCGTGATTCCTGTGGACCCAGCGGTCGAGCGGCTCGTGGCAGTCCTCCGACCAGCCCATGAAGGCGCATTGGGCCTGCAGTGCGAACGGTCTGGCGAAGCACTCCATCAGCTCGACGTCGCCCTCGGCGGGCAGACGGCGCACCAGTCGCGCGGCGATGCCGCGGCAGAGCGGCTCGAAGGCCGCCATGCGTGCCGCGTCGAAGTACGGTTCGACGAGCCGCCGGTAGACGGTGTGCAACGGCGGATCCATTCCGTTCGGAACCGACAGGTGGCTGGATACGACGCTGCTGAAGGTCTCGTGGTCCTTGAGCACGCGCAGCACGTCCGCGTGCCGGAACAGCGACCAGTGCAGGTAGTCGCTGTACGCCACCGGGCAGCGGCGGCGCAGGGTGTCGAAGGCCGCGATCGGGTCATCCAGCACGGAGTCCGATCGCGGGTCCCAGTCGACGCCTGGCCTGTCGGTCATGATGTCGCTCCACATTGTATTCCGGCCGTTCCGCGCCGCACGATCCGCGCGGCGCGGCCACGCAACCGATGCGACGGCCGCCCGATGCGGCTCCTGCGCCTCCCGGGGTGAGTGATGGTGCGATGTCTGTCCTCAGTCATGCGCCGCGGCTCCTCAATGCAGCTCCCGCCCCTCACCGGCCTGTTCGTGGGTCACACCGTCGCGGATGTGATACAGGCGCCGGAACGTCGGGATGATCTTCTCATCATGCGTGACCACGATGATGGCCGTTTCGAAGCGGCGCGCCATGTCGTTGAGGATGCGGATCACGGCCAGTGCACGCTCGCTGTCGAGCGGCGCGGTCGGCTCGTCGGCCAGGATCACGGGCGGACGGTTCACGAGCCCGCGCGCGATCGCCACGCGCTGCTGTTCACCGCCCGAGAGCTGCGCCGGCATGGCATGCGCCCGGTGCTGCACGTCGAGTGCCGTGAGCAGTTCCATGGCCCGCGTTCGCGCCTCGGCGTTCGGCACGCCCGCCAGCATGGGCGGCAGCGCGACGTTGTCGGTCACGTCGAGGAACGGAATGAGATAGGGCGACTGGAACACGAAGCCGATGCGGTCGCGGCGCAGCGCGCGCAGGTCGCGCACGCACCAGCGGTCCTCGTAGATCACCTCGTCGCCCAGCGTCATGCGACCCGCGCTGGGGTCGATCACGGCGCCGAGGCACTTGAGCAGCGTGCTCTTGCCCGAGCCCGAGGGCCCGATGAGCCCCACGACCTCGCCCGGCGCGACCTGCATGTCGACGTGCCTGAGCGCGTCGACGGCGGTGTCACCGTCGCCGTAGCGCTTGCGCAGTCCCTCGATGCGGATGCCACCCGCATTCCTGACGTCGCCGCTCGAGGCAGCCCGATCGGCACCCTCGACCTGGGGAAATGCCGCAGTCGTGCCCCGGTTCATGTCAGCCCCCGATCGCTTCGGCCGGATCGACCTGGAGCGCCATGCGGATGGCCACGATACTCGCGAGCACACAGATTCCGAGCACGGCGGCGAAACCCGCGATGGAATCGGCCGGCACCAGCAGAACGTACTTTGGAAAGAACGGCGCGGCGTAGGTCGCCGCGATCTTGCCGACGACGAAGCCGATGCTGCCCAGCGCGACGGCCTGCTGCAGGATCATGGCCGCGATGGTGCGATCACGCGTGCCAATCAGCTTCAGTACCGCGATCTCGCGGATCTTGTCCATGGTCAGCGTGTAGATGATGAACGCAACGATCGCGGCGCTCACGGCTGCGAGGATCACGAGGAACATGCCGATCTGCCGGGCCGAGGTCGCGATCAGCTTGCCCACCAGGATGCGCTCCATCTCCGCGCGCGTGTAGACGGTCAGGCGCTTCCAGCGGCGGATGGACGCAGCGACCTCGGCGGCGCTGTGGCCGGGCTGCAGGGTGACGAGCACGGCGTTGACGAGGGTGTTGGTGTGCTGCGAAGCGATCACCGAATCCAGCAGGCCCGGCACGCCGGGCCGGTTGAACTCCGGATTCACGCTCGTGCGCCGGCGGCTCCTGCGGATCGCATCGTTGTCTTTCAGGAACTGCGCCTGCTGGGCGTCCCTGAGCGGGATGAAGACCATCGGGTCGCCGCTCGATGAAACCATGCGGCGCGTCAGTCCGACGACGGTGTATTGGTTACGCCGGATGCTCAGCCGGTCACCGAGTCGAAAACCCGTCGCAACGTCGGCCACGGCCTCGTAGTGGCCGCGCGTGATCTGACGGCCCGCAACCAGATAAGGCGGCCAGCCGGGTGTGACGCCCGGTGCACCCGGCGCGATGCCGACGACCATGGCACGGACATCCCGGTCTTCCCGGCGCACCTGCATGGTCAGGTAGGTCACGTTCGCGGCGCGCGCGACGCCGGGCATGACACGGATGCCCCGGTACACGTCGTCGTTGAGGCTCGACGATTCGGCGTATGGGCCCAGCGTGCCCTGCTGCACGACCCACAGATCGGCGCCGCTGTTGTCGAGCAGCGCGCGGCCGTCGTCCACCATGCCGCGATAGACGCCCGCCATGGTCAGCGTGACGCCGATGAGCAGGCCGAGACCCACACCCGTGAACACGAATTTGCCCCACGCGTGCAGGATGTCGCGGCCGGCGAGGCTGATCATCGCACGGCGCCCGGAATGCGCTCGACAACGCGGATCCGGCTCCGCCCGTTGAGCGCCTTCTCCGCGTGCCAGACCACCCGGTCGCCGGTGCGGAGCCCCTCCAGCGTCTGCACGCGACCGTCGAGGTCCGCGACGCCGAGCCTGACCGGCGTGTAGTGCAGATCGCCGTCGACGACACGCCAGACACCCGGCACATCCTCGTCGCGCCTGAGCGCCGCATTGGGGATCACCGGAGCCGGTGCGACAGCCGGCAGTTCGACCGTGACCTCCGCGAGCTCACCGATCGGCGGCAGGGGTTCCGGCCGCCCGTCGAATGCCACCTTGGCCAGTGTCTCCTCGGTCACGGCGTCGGCCTTCGGTTCCACGCGCAGCACGCGACCGTGCAGCACGCCGCCGCCCCGCGAGCGCAGTGCGATCCGCGCCGGCAGGCCCGCACGCAGACCCGCGGCGCTGATCTGGTCGAAACGCACATCGACCCACAGGCTCGCGGGATCGATGATCTCGACGACGGCCTGTCCGGCCACGACGGTCGTGCCGGGATCGGCATCGCGCGCCGTGACCACACCGTCGATGGGCGAGATCAGACGCAGATTACCGCGCTGCGCGATGAACGCCTCGCGTTCGGCGCGTGCCCGAGTGACCTCTTCGCGCGCCGCGGCGAGCGCGGCCTGTGCGATGCGCAGATCCTCCCGCTTCGCGTCGACGGCCTCCTCGCTCACAAGACGCCGGGCGAACAGCCGCTCGTAACGATCCGCCTGCGCCGCGGCGTGGGAATGCCGCGCCGCCACCTCGCGCAACCCGGCTTCGGCGCGCTTCACGGCAGCCTGCTGCGAGCGGACGCGGTCATCCAGATCGACCGGGTCCATCTCACCGAGGACCTGTCCCGCGCGCACGGCATCGCCGGGCTGTACGTCGAGGCGGCGCAGGCGCCCCGGGGACGTCGGACCGATGCGGTGCGTGTACTGCGCATCGACCGTGCCCACGCCGAACAATGATGGCGTGACCCGCAGCTCCTCCACCGTCGCGAGCGTGACGGCGACGGGCGCGAGCGGCCCCGAGCGCAGGGCCACATGGATGAACAGCGCGAGCAGCGGCACGATCAGCG
Organism: uncultured Steroidobacteraceae bacterium; assembly: GCA_964459405.1. Taxonomy (GTDB): domain Bacteria; phylum Pseudomonadota; class Gammaproteobacteria; order Steroidobacterales; family Steroidobacteraceae; genus CAYWMY01. The sequence goes on from CAYWMY010000043.1 coordinate 12,571, forward strand.
CGATCACCGCGCGCGATCGTGGCGGCAGCGCGGCGCGGCTCATGACCGGCTCCCGATGCCGCGGTGGTAGATCGCGAACACACGGGGCGCATCGCGACGGATGCGTGCGAGGTCCCCCGCGAGCAGCGACTGCATCACGAGACCCTGCACCGTGCCGATGAACAGCGTCGCGGCCGCCTCGCTGTCGACCGTGGCCGAGAACTCGCCAGCCGCCTTGCCGCTGTCGATCAGGGTGCGGACGCGTTCGCCGTAGCGCTGGATCAGCGCCTGCGCCATGCGTTTCGCCGGCGTCGCCTCGGCGCGCTGCAGTTCGCCGAACAGCATGCGCGGCACGCCGGGGTGTTCGCTCACGAACTCGACATGGCTCATGAACATGGCCTGCAGCGCCGCACCCGGGGATGCGGCCTCGCGCACCGCCTGGTCGATCCGCGCCAGCAGCCGCTCTGCGACCCAGCCCATGACCGCCTCCCAGATCGCGTCCTTGTTCGGGAAGTGGCGGAACAGCGCACCCTGCGTGACCCGCATGCGTTCGGCGATGGCAGCCGTCGTGATCTCGCTGGGATTCTGCGACGCAGCCAGTTCGATGACGGCCTCAACCGTAACGGCGCGTCGCTCCTCCGCCAGCAGACGCCTGGCTCCGGCCATGCGGTATCCTCCAAGGCAAGATAGTAATTGCTTGCTATCCTGCCATAAAGACGACGGCCTGCAAGCACAGATTCTGACAGTTCAGGTGATGAATAAATTCTAACGTTTTGTTTTTTATGCTATCACAACTTTGGGCTGCATCACCGGAGCGCTGACCACGATACCCCGCTCACTCCGTACAGCCTGTCCAGGCATTCACGAGGAACCGCGTGGTGACTGCGGGCC